>NZ_JAALGV010000141.1:0-1127 GCF_011174875.1 Acinetobacter sp. GFQ9D191M | reverse complement strand
CATCAGAATACCGTATTTCATGAGCTAATTAAACCTGTTGTGCGACAGGATTTTGAACAACTTGCTAAAGTACACCATGTTGGACAGAAATTTAGAGCGGCTTCCCGGTGGGATCAGTTTATTGCCATATTGATGTCTCAATTCTCTTGTAGGCAAAGTCTGAGAGATATTCAATCCAATTTGGAGTGCCAACAGGAAAAGCTAAGTCATCTCGGAGCAAAGTCTATTCCCCGAAGCACGCTGGCACGAATCAATGAGCAGCAGCCTGCTGCCTTGTATCAACAGCTATTTTACAAGTTGCTTAAATACTATGACCACTCAAAAGTCGCTCATAAATTTCGCTTTAAGAATCCCTTGTATTCCTTGGATGCCAGTCATATTGACCTGTCGCTTTCCTTATGTGAATGGGCCAAAGTTCACGACTCAAAAGCCAGCATGAAACTCAGTATAGGATTGAATCACAGCAATGATATTCCTGAGTTTGTTGCAGTTGAAAATGGCAAAGAAAATGACATGGTACAAGGCCGCAAATTCCAGTTTCCTGCTGGCAGCATTGTAGTTTTTGATAAAGGCTATGTCGATTACCAATGGTATGCAAATCTGACTGCTCAAAACATTGGATTTGTCACACGTTTTAGGCCTAAATCTGTGTATCAGGTGATCCAGCAACATCCAGTGCTTGAATCCAAAGGTATTCTAAAAGATGAAACCATTCAGCTGAATAGCGCACATGCCCTAAAAAGAAAAGCCCCAGTGTTAAGAAGAATTGAATATAGAGATCAGCAAAGTGGCAAGCACTTTAGCTTTCTCAGCAATAACTTTCATTTAGCCGCCTCCACCATTGCGGCGATTTATAAAGATCGTTGGAAAGTTGAGCTGTTCTTTAAGGCGATTAAGCAGAATCTCAAATTAAAAGCGTTTCTAGGCCGCAGCAGGAACGCAATTCAGACACAAATCTGGATTGCGATGATCGCCTATTTATTGGTGAGTTTCGCTCAACATTTAGGAAAAACAGGTTGGACAGTTCAACGTTTACTCAGAATAATTCAAGTGAATTTGTTTGAAAGAAGAACTTTAAAAGCTTTATTTTCACCCGATAAAATACCCATAAAACAAGAGGAAGCTCA
>NZ_JAALGV010000140.1:0-1545 GCF_011174875.1 Acinetobacter sp. GFQ9D191M | reverse complement strand
AATGTAGCGATCCAGCTTATCCCGACTGGATGAATTGACTTGAGTTGGAATATCTGCGGCTTCTTCATGAATCAAGCCAGTTAAGTCATCAGTCGGTACAGCCTCATTTGCAGCATAGGAAAAGATAGTGGCAATGGTCAACGGTTTAAATATCCGACCTTGTGCTTCATCTTCAACTTGCTTTTCAGCCTGCACCTTTTCAAAGAGGTCGTAATATTGGGTCAGTGTTTCGACCGAACTAACACAGAACATCGCGGTAAATTCACGATTACGGGTTTTGGTATCGTGGATATTGACAATGTAGCGGGCAATCATTTCAAGGCGTTGCGGATTGTCATACAGTTCTTTGGTATCGATGCCTTCTACATCTTCCTCATAACTTTCATTCGTCGCCATGCCTTTGGCGGTGTATTTGCCACGATAATCAATCTGGAACTGCAAGACGTTACGATCACGGATCGCATCTACAATCACGTATTTATGCAAACACGCATTAAACAGGTAGTCTGTGGTGAGTTTTAAACCTGCTTTGCTTTGGCTGTTCTTTTCAAAAATAGGCGTACCGGTAAAACCAAACATCTGTGCATTGCTGAAGAATTTTTTGATGTTCTGATGAGTCTCACCAAATTGACTGCGATGACATTCATCAAAAATAAAGACCACTTTTTTATTTTTAAGATAATCAATCGATTCTAAATAACGTTCGGTGCTGATGGCCCGATTGAGCTTTTGGATGGTGGTCACAATCAGTTTGTCATGACGTTGATCCAGCTGTTTCACCAAGGTCGATGTGTTATCGGTGCTGTCCACACTGTCTGCTTTAAAAGCATTAAACTCACGTGAGGTTTGTGTGTCGAGGTCGTTACGATCCACCACAAACAAGACCTTTTCTACATCGGGCATTTGCATGATGATCTGACTGGCTTTAAATGAAGTCAGGGTTTTACCTGAACCTGTAGTGTGCCAGATATAGCCGTTCTGATCGGAGTTTTGTACATGCTCCACAATTTTCTGTACTGCATAAATCTGATAGGGACGCAGCACCATCAGGCTTTTGGTGGTTTCTAGCAGCACCATGTACTGGGTCAGCATTTGGGTTAGATGCTGTTGATTGAAAAATGCGTCGGCAAAGTCGACAATTTCATTGATGTGTTTGTTATGGACATCCGCCCAGGGAAAGGCAAACTCGATGCCTGTGGTGCCGTTGGAGTAATAACGGGTATTGGCACCATTACTAATGACAAACAGCTGAATAAAACCAAACAGCCCTTGCCCTGCCCAATAGGCTTCACGAATATAGCGTTGCGTTTGATTAAAGGCTTCGGCGATTTCCATACCGCGCTTTTTCAGCTCAATCTGTACCAAAGGCAAACCATTGACCAGTAAGGTCACATCAAAACGGCTGGTTCTGCCATTATAGTCGCGGTGGTCGATGGTGATTTGATTGGTGACTTGATAAATATTTTTGCTAGGATCATCAGACAGGAAAAAAAGGTGTTTACTGGTTCCATCATCAAATTTGACTGGAAATAGATCACGCAGATT
>NZ_JAALGV010000014.1:0-22562 GCF_011174875.1 Acinetobacter sp. GFQ9D191M | reverse complement strand
CAATTTAGAGGAATAGCTACTCGATATGACAAGCTCAAAAGAAATTATCAAAGTTCTGTTGCCTTAGCCTGTATATTTTTATGGCTACCTTTATAGGGTTAATTATGAACAGTAAGTGTCAACAGACCCTAATTATTTATTAAAAAAATTATGAACTAGACTTTAGGTGAACATAAGTTAAACACATAACAAATGATAATAAATTCATTGATATAGATAAATGACTGAGAGCTTTAATTGCAAGTTTTCTTAAATTATTAAGCTAGATATAGCTGGCTAACTATTTGATTGAATGAATTAAAAATAATACTTTAACAGAATCAATCCGGTACTAACTTTGTACTGGTTGTTAGTACCTCATTGTAAATTTCCCTTCTCCATTCTTGTCTTTAAATTGACATCAAATCTTCATAGCTCTGTCATTTGTTAGTGTTGATATAAGCCAATAAATTTAAAAAGATTAAATGAGGATAAAATATGGCAGGGTTATCCATCTGGCATGTACTAATTTTTGCAATTGTAGTGATCTTACTGTTTGGTACTTCTAAACTAAAAAATCTAGGAAAAGATGTAGGGGGTGCAATCAAGGACTTTAAGAAATCTGTCCGTGAAGAAGAAGAAGCTGAGGCAGCTCAACTTCAGTACCCTCGAACGATTGATGCGGAAGTTAAAGCCAGTGAGAGTTCAATCAAGAATTAAGGTATTGCCATGCTCAATATTGGAATGACTGAGCTGTTGGTCTTTGGGGCTATTGCCCTGCTCATTCTTGGACCAGATAAACTCCCTGAAGCGATACGTTTTATAGGTAAATGGTCAGCCAAAATCAAAAGGATCGCCAGCAATATACAAAATGATCTTGACCGTGAATTGCGACTATCGGAACTACGGGAACAAATGCAAAGCGAGCTGAAACGTATTCAGGAATTAGAAATCAAAATGCAGGCACAAATGGATAATATAAATGTAATCCATCAGCCCATCATTAGAAATCCGGAACAACATCTTTTGAACTATGAGCTGACTTACCAATTAATTAATGAATCAGTTTCACCTGTTCATTTACCGCCAATCCAGCTGAATAAAGTGACAAAACAAGAAAAAATTTATGCTGATATAAAGGTGGCCGTATGAGTATTTTGCCTTCGACTCAAACCAACAACGATACCCGGCAAATCCCGTTAGAAGAAATGCCAATTACCAGGCATCTAGTGATTCTGCGAAAGCACCTTTTCAAAATTGTGGGCGTATTATTAGGACTATTCTTATGTTTACTGCCTTTTGCAAGCCAAACTTATCAGCTTTTATCAAAGCCTTTACGCGCTCAGTTACCTGAAAGCTCTAGCATGATTGCAACAGATGTGACTGCGACTTTCATGGCTCCATTTAAGTTGAACTTCTTTATTGCTTTACTTATCGCCATGCCTTTTATTTTGTATCAACTTTGGGCCTTCATTAGACCAGCATTGTACCTAAAAGAAAAAAAGTTAGCTTTACCACTATTAATCAGCAGTATTGTACTGTTTTATGCAGGTATTGCTTTTGCCTATTTAATCGCTTTACCTTCTATCCTTCATTTTTTTATCAGCGTATCACCTGACACTGTTGCACCGATGACCGATATCAATAGTTATCTGGCTTTTTGTTTAAAACTATTTTTAGTTTTCGGATTTACGTTTGAAATCCCTATTATCACGCTCCTGCTTATTATAATTGGTGTTGTCAGCACACAGACCTTGGTGGAAAAAAGACGATTTATTGTGGTGGGATGTTTTTTTATTGCCATGTTTGTGACACCACCCGATGCCCTATCAATGATTATGTTAGCTGTTCCAATGTGGCTGTTATTTGAACTAGGCTTAGCGGCAGGAAAATGGATAGAAAAATGATGACCGGACATAACTGAATAATAATAAAAAGAACATAAAAGAAGAAAATACTCTATGAGCAGCTTAAGCTGCTTTTATTTTTAATATATAAATCAATATTATATTTAATAAATCCGCAATATTAGCTTCACCTGACTGTCATATTCAACCGCTAATTTATTCCTGACTTTAAAACAACCAGACCTTAGTTATGGGAATAAAAGAATGACAGATTACTTACCTTATGATGAAAATCAGGAATTGGATAATAATACATCAGATAATCATCATTTTCGGGATATTTTAGAACAATCCATATCGCGTCGTGACTTGATTGCCAAAACTGCAAGTGGGGCTGCAGCATTGGCTCTTGCCTCTTCTTTGACTGGATGTGGGGACAACGATAATGATTCTATTGTACCGCCAACCGAGACCGCACCAAACCCGCCTGCTATTGATCCCAATACAAAACCAGAGCAACTCAACTTCACGCCAGTGGCCAAAAACTTAAATGACATCGTTACTGTGCCAGACGGTTATGAAGCCAATGTCCTGTATGCACTTGGAGATTCAATTAACCCTGCCTATCCAGATTGGGATGATAACAATATCCCGAACGGACCAAGCTTTCAGTTCCGTTCCGGTGACTGCCATGATGGAATGAGTTTTTTTGGCTTGAACATCGCTACTGGCCGCTATGACCCGACTGTGTCTGAGCACGGTCTGCTGGTCATGAACCACGAATATATCAATCCAACTTTTTTACATCCTCAAGGTCCAACAAAAGTCGATGGTCGTCGCCCTGAAGATGAAGTCATTCGTGAGACCAATGCGCATGGTGTTTCAATCGTTCATATCAAAAAAGACAATTCCAATCAAAAAGTAGAAATTGTCAAAAATTCAATTTATAACCGCCGTATTACTGCTTCAACTGTCATGAGCATTTCAGGTCCTGCGAGTGGGTCTGCCCTTCTATCTACACGTTTTTCACCAGGTGGAAAATTAACCCGTGGCACGCATAACAACTGTGGCAACGGCTATACCCCATGGGGTACCTATCTCACCACTGAAGAAAACTTTATTGGTTATTTTGTTCGTAGCAAAACTGATGATGCTAATCGTGTGCCGCAAGAAAAGCTTGCTCTGGAACGCTATGGCTTAAAAGCAGGTGCAAGCTCGCGTTATGGCTGGGAATCTGCAGTAGGTACAATTGAACCTCAGGATCTTTATGATCGCTGGAGTGCAGATGTTACTGCCGATGATGCAAGTCAGGATTACCGGAATGGTCCGAATACTTTCGGTTGGATTGTAGAAATTGATCCTGTTGATAGCCGGCAAAATCCGGTTAAACGAACGGCTTTAGGTCGCTTTGCCCATGAGGATTGTCGTGCCAGTCGGGCGCGTGAAGACGATAATCTCGCTTTCTATATGGGTGATGACTCGCGTGGAGAATATATTTATAAGTTTGTCTCTGACTACAAATGGAGCGAAAAAGACCGTAATAGGGGCTATGCAGCCGGAGATAAATACATGGATCATGGCAAGCTTTATGCCGCCAAATTCAATGCAGACGGGAGCGGTCAATGGATTGAGCTGAGTTATGGTAGCAACGGTTTAAATGAGTTGAACAGTACCTATCCTTTTGGTTCTCAGGCAGATGTCGTGACCTTTGCTCGTCTAGCAGCAGATAGCGTAGGCGCGACTAAAATGGACCGTCCGGAATGGGTTGCGGTCAATCCTGAGAATGGAGAAGTCTATGTTACCCTGACCAATAACTCTAACCGCGGTACCACGCATGCGCTAGATGCTGCCAATCCACGTAACTATAACGATCCGGAAGGTGGCAAAGGTAATGTGAATGGTCATATTATCCGTTTACATGAAGATGCAGATACGACTACAGCTATAACGTTCAAATGGGATATTTATCTGTTTGGTGCTGAAGCCAAAATGGCACAGAACATCAACCTGTCGGGTTTAAATGATAATAATGACCTGTCTTCGCCAGATGGTATGTGGTTTGATCCCCGCGGAGTACTCTGGATTCAAACTGATGATGGTGCTTATACAGATACGACCAATTGTATGATGCTGGCTGCACTTCCTGGTAAGGTTGGAGATGGTACTCGAGCAACCACCTCTTCAGGGCAGGAAACTATTGTTGGTGCTCAAGTCACAGATCAGACTTTACGTCGTTTCCTGACAGGTCCGAAAGACTGTGAGATTACAGGTGTAACCATGACACCGGACTATAAAGCTATTTTCATTAATGTACAGCATCCTGGGGAAGATTCCCCGGCCTACAACAAACCAACCAGTCATTGGCCAGCTTCACAGACTAACTCATCTGCCACTTCTCGACCACGCTCTGCAACGGTGGTCATCACTCGCAAGGATGGTGGTGTTATTGCAGGCTAAATATTTAGCTTCTCTCAAAATGCTGGCTCAATGCCGGCATTTTTGTTTTTAATATTTGGCGGATTCAAGCGGCAAGTGCAACAGTATAAAAACCAGCCATAATATCACTGGGTGTATACCAGCCCAGTGTCTTTCTAGGACGATTATTTAGAGCAGTCTCTATCTGTTCTATCCGCTCTTTTGAAACATGATCAAACGATGAGGATTTTGGCAGATATTGTCTGATCAGACCATTCGTATTTTCATTTCTGGCTCGTTGAATAGACTTGTACGGATCTGCAAAGTAAGTCTCTATGCCTGCGTCCGTTATCCGCCTATGCTCTGAGAATTCCTTGCCATTATCAAAGGTCACACTATAGGCATGACTATTACGCAAACATGCTAAAGCACACGAGATCGTTTTAGCTGTGGTTCTCGTTTGCCCCAAATGAACAATATGTACATACAGACTCTTGCGTTCAACCAGGGTTAATAATGCTCCCTTATGATTCTTGCCTATTACAGTATCACCTTCAAAATCACCTAGGCGTTGACGTTTCTCAGTGACCTCATCACGACAATGAATACTTGTTCTATCAACAAGTTGACCTCTACGATCTGTGTTTTTATAACCCCGCTTGCGATATGTTTTCTGGTGTCTTAAATGCTGATGCAATTTTCCACCCTTAGATTTATCCTGATAAATGTACTGATAGACCCATTCAGGCGATGGGACATCTAACCAGCCACGTTGTTTCAAAGCCCCCGTAACCTGTTCAGGTGACCAATCCAGAGCAATCAGATAACGGATGTAGATTATAGCGAAATCTGTCATCTGAGATGAGGATCGATATCGTCGTTGGCTGGAGAGATGCCCAGCCTGTTTAGCCCGATAGCCACGTTGTCCTGTATTCCTTTTGATCTCACGATAAATGGTTGATCGGGAACGTCCAAGCTCTCTGGCAAGGGTGGAGATTGAAGATTTACTTTTCAAAGCAGCATAAATTTCGTATCTTTCTTCTTGAGAAAGTTGGGTGTATTGCTTCATTGTGTGCTTTCCAATTGCGAGTTGAAAAAGTCTAATGATTCTAATACACCTAACTTTTTCAACTAAATACAAATGTGTCGCACTTGGTATTTGAATCCGCGTTTCTAAATATTTGAGTTTTTTCATTTTAAGAGTTAATGAGTCAAAACAGATATTTAAATATTAAAAAGTATTTTTATATTAAATGAGTGCTCAAAAAATTTATATTTTTATTCAAATTAAATGCTAAATCCAACTTTCTTCTTTTGCAATATTTAGTACATCCTCTTTAAGTCTTTCTAGCTCTTCAAAAACTTTTGAATTAAGTTTTGGGCGAACTTTTTCAAACTTAATTTTTAATAAATTTATACTCCTTAAAAGCGTAGAAAAAATAAGTTTCTTTCGTCCTAAGTCGTCTGTGGCCTTAAAGGTCGTAGGATCTATTCTTAAGCGAAAATCCATATTTTGGCGTTTAATAGAATAATAGATACGTTCTTCAAAACTATCTTCACCCATTATAATGATTATACAATCCCAACTATTTAAGGGAATATTATAGAATTTATCATTTAGCCTCAGGTTTAAGGTATCAACAACTGCATTACGTGCTTTACATTCCTGTAGAATTTGCTCTTCAGTTAAAACTTCTTTACTTAATTCAGCGCTTAACCATACTTTCATCAATACAACCCATTAATATTATAATAATAAAAAACCCCGACATCCTAATCTGCACCCCGAAAGTTGGACACTCTTAGTCTAATTTGAAGGGTGCTTTTTAATGGCTAAATGAACCGTACCGGGTTTGTCGGAGACCAACTTTCCTGAGAGAATGCCCCGATGAAAAAAGTAAAATATACCCCTGAAATCAGAGATAGAGCGGTTCATCTTGTGATTGAATCCGAAAAAGATTATCCATCGAATTGGGCTGCAATCACAGCAATTGCACCCAAGATAGGTTGTACTCCTGAAACACTACGTGTTTGGTATTTAAAACATCTCGATCAACAAAATCCAGTTAAAGTACAGCAACTTTCAGATCAAGAACGGATTAAACAACTCGAACGTGAAAATAAAGAACTGCAACGTGCTAACGAAATTCTACGTAAAGCAGCTGCTTTTTTCGCCCAGGCGGAGCTCGACCGCCCACACAAATAATGGTGGATTTTATCCATCATAATAAAGAGCTGTACGGAGTCGAGGCGATTTGTAGAATTTTACCTATCGCACCTTCAACCTATTACCGGACTTTAGATCTCTGTGAAAATCCAGAACATTGAGCGAAACGAGATCTACATGATGTGCATCATGCTGAACAAATTAAACGAATTTGGAAAGAAAGTTCGAGGCGGTATGGCGTTCGTAAAGTCTGGCAAAAACTGAAACGTGAAGGTTATATTATTGCACGCTGTACAGTTGCTCGATTGATGCAGAAGCTAGGTATACAAGGTGTTTGGCGTGGTAAGAATAAACAAACCACCCGTAGCCGAGATGATCAAAAAAGAGCAGATGATTTAGTGAAACGTAATTTTAGGGCTGATCATCAAAACCCTTGCGAAGCAATGCTTCTCAGGTGGGGGACTTCACGTATATTCAAACTCATTCAGGTTAGGTCTAAACCGCATTTATTATTGATGTGTTTTCATGTGCAATTGTTGGCTAGAAAGTATCGACACGTAAGAATACAGATATGGTGCTTGATGCACTGGCTAAAACGGTGAATGGCTGATACAAAACAGAGGTGATTGAATATTTAAATGCAGATTGGCAAGGTTTAGTAGATGTACAACTTATGACATTAAATTGGGTGGATTGGTTTAATAAAGAACGTGTACCTAGTGCGCTAGGTTATGTGCCACCTTTTGAGTTTGAAACAATGTTCGATGATAAGATTAACCTGTTAGGTCAGGTGGCTTAACTTAAATAAAAAAGTCTCCGACAAACCCGGTACGGTTCACCTGTAGGTGCACCAAATTATGAGATTTATAGTTTTTTCAGTATTTGGCTCGGCAGTTTCATTCTGGCATGTTTAACACCGCAGCAATATTTATGGAAAATTCAGCTTAAAATCCTGATTGGTACTGCTTTTATGCTGCCGCTGATCAATATTTATTATCTCATTTTCCATGATTATATTGATTCTTTTACGACTTACTGGCCATTTCTGCGAATCGATCTGATGCTGTGGAACTTGGCACTTCTCGCCCTATTGTTACACCAGAAAATTACCCCTATTCAGCAAAAGGCGGTCAATAAAATTCACGCCAAACTAAAAATTACGCAACAGGAATCATCAACATGATATGGATTGCAGTGATCGGTCTGCTTTGGCTGAGCTGTTTTGGTTTTTATGCGGTAAGTGCAAAGCAGATCCTAAAAACCCGAAAATCTCGGTACGCTTTTTTAGCGAATTTTCCTACGTACACTAAATTCACAGCAGGTATTTTCTTATTCGTCGCAATGGTTCTATTACGGACCCGGTTTAGCTACAGTATCAGCTTTGTGGCTCTATGGGTATTTCTAAGCCCTGTACTGTTTATTTTTATCTTAAAAATGAATAAAGCATTTTAGTATTTATTTAAAATCAGAAAGTAGCAAACAGCCTAGTGCGCTACTTACATGCCTTCTATTGAACCAATCTACCCAGTATCTGCTAAACCTTGCCAACCTATTTTTAAATATTTCAGATTCATTATTTTGGCTAGAATCAAAAATTTAAATTGGTAGGTATTTGGTAGGTAGGATTCTTTTTAACTTCATCCAATACTCATATTACGGTGAGGGTCACCGATAAAATAATCAATGAATGGTAGAAGGAATCAAGCCATGGCTTTTAAAAATATTTCAGATCAAACTAACGGTTTTTATATTCCCTGTGTTTCACTTTTTGGTCCCGGCTGTGCTAAAGAAATCGGGATAAAAGCACAAAATTTAGGTGCCAAGAAAGCGCTGATTGTAACTGATGCGGGGCTGTTTAAATTTGGTGTTGCAGATGAGATTGCAAATTATTTGAAAGAGGCGGGTGTTGACAGTTATATTTTCCCAGGCGCGGAACCCAATCCAACTGATATTAACGTGCATCATGGAGTTACAGCTTATAATGAAAATGCCTGTGATTTTATTGTATCGTTAGGTGGGGGTTCATCACATGACTGTGCCAAAGGCATTGGCCTAGTCACTGCAGGTGGCGGACATATCCGTGATTATGAAGGGATTGATAAAAGTACCGTCCCGATGACACCACTGATTGCAATCAATACTACGGCAGGGACAGCTTCGGAGATGACACGTTTCTGTATTATTACCAATACCGATACCCATGTGAAAATGGCGATTGTAGATTGGCGTTGTACACCACTCATTGCGATTGATGACCCTAAACTTATGTTGGCCAAACCTGCAGGGCTGACTGCGGCAACAGGTATGGATGCCTTGACGCATGCAGTAGAAGCCTATGTGTCTACAGCAGCAAATCCAATCACTGATGCCTGTGCAGAAAAGGCGATTACCATGATCAGCGAATGGCTTAGCCCGGCAGTGGCGAATGGGGATAATCTGGAAGCACGGGATGCCATGAGCTATGCCCAATATCTTGCCGGAATGGCCTTTAACAACGCCTCTTTAGGATATGTGCATGCGATGGCACATCAGCTCGGAGGCTTCTACAACTTGCCGCATGGTGTTTGTAATGCAATTCTGCTCCCGCATGTTTGTGAATTTAACCTGATTGCTTGTCCTGAACGTTATGCCAAAATTGCGCAATTGATGGGGGTGAATACAGAAGGCTTAACCGTAACTGAAGCAGCTTATGAAGCGATTGGCGCCATTCGTCAGCTTTCGGCTTCAATTGGTATTCCATCTGGGCTGACGGAATTGAATGTAAAAGAAGCTGACTTGGCCATCATGGCGGAAAATGCACAAAAAGATGCCTGCATGTTGACCAATCCACGTAAGGCCAATCATGCTCAAGTGGTGGATATTTTTAAAGCGGCAATGTAATGCCTTCCTGTAAGTCATCTCTCCAATCATCTGACTTACATTTTTAGCAGCCCCTGTTTCGCTTTCTAAGGAAGTATGCCAAGAGAAAGAACCCATTTTTCTGCTCTTGGCTGATCCTTCCCCCTTCTTGACATCCTCTCCCCCTTAAAAGAAGGAGATTCCTACTGCTAGACGCTTATGCCCAAGCGCAAGAATGTTCAATGCGGAATTTAAATCCCGCTGCCAGACTGTACCGCAACTCTGGCATGTCCATTCTCTTATTCCAAGATCAACCCTACCTTGCGGACTACTGCTTGATATTTGCTTGCAGCACGAGCAGATCTGGGTGGTATAGGCTTCATTGACTTCCTCAAACATTACCCCTGCGTTCTCGCATTTATACTTGAGCATTGTTTTAAGTTTTGAAAACCCTGTATCTAAAACCGATTTTGCCATTTTAGTTTTTACAAGCTTTTTAGCACTCAGGTCACCTACAACAATCAGTGCATTTTCCCTCACAAGTTGGGTACTGGCCTTGTGCAAATGGTCTTTACGACAGTTTGCAATTTTGGCGTGTAATGCACGAACACGCTTTTTATTTCTCGCTCGTTGAGCAATTCCTAATTTCTGCTCGTACTTGCGATAGAACTTGGGATTGGAAATGACTGTACCATCAGAACAGGTCGCAATATCTTTTAAGCCAAGATCAATACCAATCGCTTTCGTTACGGTTGGTTTGGCTTGCTTAGGTGAATCCACCACCAGGCAGACATACCAGCGACCACGACTATCCTCAACAAATGAGCCTGTTTTAATGCGGTATTGGCTTAATCCGTAGCTGTCCCATAGCTTGAATTGGTGCTTACCGTATTGAACAGATCCATCAGCAGATTTGATGGCTACCTTTTTAAAGGGTATCCAACCAAGAGAGCGCCTTGCTGATTTCTTGTTACTTACACGCCATTTTAGCTTTGCTTTTTTGAATTGCTTGCGTCTTGTTACTAATTCTTCTGTCACAGCCTGAATGGTTTGACTATGTAGGTTGCATTCTTTAGATGCGCCTTTTGTGTATTTCGCTACATCGTAAGCTGATAGAAATTCACCTTTTCTTTTTAAATGTTTAAACCCTAAATCATTGACATAATTCCAGACAAAGTTTACCTCAGATGCTAATTGGTCTAGCATCTTGCAATGTTTGTCTCTTATACGTAATTTAAGTGTTTTCATGGGCTTATATTAGCTCATGTTAAATTAAAGGTGTTGATTTAAAAAAAAATCCAACGACATTTCATGTCGTGTCGCTTATCTCTCTGCCCTGAAGGACAGCACTTTACACTCCATTTGATAAAATTTTAAAATCGGATTCAGGCTAAATTGATAAGCTAACCCGCAGTAAGCAAAGATGATGCTCCATATTCCAGGATTTTGCTGTTTTAGCCTTCTACCGATCGATGCTCCGGCTTTTAAAGATTTTTATATTTTAACAGGGTTTGATGGACAGGATGGGTTTTGGGCATCAGCTCAATCAGGCGTTCTACCGCATCAATCGCTTCAGGGAAATGTGCCACATGTTTCAGCAACACATCGGTTTCATTTGCTTTGAAAATAGCATCACTTAAACGTGATTCCAGACAATCGCGCCAAGCACATAAAAATGGACTTTCTGTTTTGGCCAGAAATACACCGGTACACAACTTCAAGGCGGAATCAATATATCCAGCATCCAGAGATTGCTCTGTCAGTAAAAAGTCAGCCTCTACATGCGCCAGTAATCGATAAGGTCTAGAGCCAAGCATGCCACCCAATATATCGCGCAGCTGCGACATTTCTGCTTTTAGAGTACCGATACTGACTTTACGTTCACCATATAAGGCCTGATGCAAGGTGTCCAGACTCAGACCCTGCGGGCATAAGGCTAGAATAGTCAGAATTTCAATCTGGCGAGGAGTAAGTACTAAAACTTTACCATTAAACAGTACTTGTGGCACTGTAAAAGCCCGGATAAATAAGCGCTGTTTTTGACATTCCTGCAAGGCAGACTGAATGATTGTGGCACAGCGCTCAGCAGCCAACAGTGCCAAACTATTATGCTTTTGCCAAGTGGTAGAAAGGTCAATGACACCTAAAACCTGTTTTGAATAGGGATCAATAATCGGAGCGGCGTAACAAACCCAATCATGAATCGAGGACATGTAATGTTCACTGGAAAAGACACAGCTAGATTGTTGAGTTTTTAAGGACAATGCCAGTGCATTAGTTCCGACTAGCTCTTCACGCCATTGCCCTCCTTCAATAAAGTGTACACTTTCTGCAGCACTTTGCATTTGTGGGCTAGAGGCTGCCCAAATGATGGTACTGCCGATATCTCCAACCGCCAGCACCATAGATGACTGTTCAGCAATATGTTTTAAATCCTGTGCACAATGGCGAAGTGCGTGGGCTAAAGTTGAAGAAGAGGCAGTCTTTTTTACATCTGTCAGCGGTGCTGCTAAACGACTCTTAGGGATTTCGGCCAAAGATGAACGTTGCCAAGAACTGGCAATACTTTGTTCCAGTTGCTCTGCATGCAAGGGAGACAAACTGCTGCTTTGCCGAAACTGATCAGCATCGCGCCTTTTCTGCATCAAATCTTGTTTTGTCATCATTCCTTATTCTCACAACAATTCATGATTTACATCCGCTGTAATCGTTATTTTTTAGATGGATCGAAAAGAGTGTAAACCTGCTTCACTCCAACCTTTCTCCAACCTTATACCAGTTATGTTAATCAAATAGCGTACATAAGTACCTTATACCAAAGCTGTAGAAGCAGTTTGGTCACACGAAAATAAGCAAAGGAAATACATATGCGTTACGTCGATCCTAATCAACCTGATTCAAAAGTTCATTTTAAAGCACAATACGATAATTTCATTGGTGGCGAATGGGTCACTCCGGTCAAAGGTGAATACTTTGACAACATCTCTCCGGTAGATGGCAAAGTCTTTACCAAGGTTCCGCGTTCTTCTGTAGAAGACATTGAATTGGCCCTGGATGCAGCGCACAAAGCCAAAGAACAATGGAACAGAGCATCGCCGACCACCCGCTCCAATATTCTGTTGAAAATTGCCGACCGTCTGGAACAAAATCTGGAAATGTTGGCTGTAGCAGAAACCTGGGACAATGGAAAACCGATCCGTGAAACGCTGGCTGCCGATATTCCACTGGCCATTGACCATTTCCGTTATTTTGCCGGCTGTATCCGGGCTCAGGAAGGTGGCATTTCCGAAATTGATGAAGATACTATCGCCTACCATTTTCATGAACCGCTTGGTGTAGTCGGACAAATCATTCCCTGGAACTTCCCGATTCTGATGGCCGCCTGGAAACTCGCGCCAGCCTTGGCTGCAGGCAACTGTATTGTGCTGAAACCTGCAGAACAGACTCCGGTCAGTATTCTGGTGCTAGCTGAACTGATTCAGGACATTTTGCCGCCGGGCGTATTGAATATCGTCAATGGCTATGGGGTCGAAGTCGGCCGTCCACTGGCGACCAATCCACGCATTGCCAAGATTGCCTTTACCGGTTCAACCGCCGTGGGTCAGATGATCATGCAATATGCGACTGAAAATATTATTCCAGTGACTCTGGAACTTGGCGGTAAATCACCAAACTTGTTCTTTGCCGACATTATGGATCAGGAAGACGATTATCTGGACAAAGCTCTGGAAGGCTTTGCCATGTTTGCCCTGAACCAGGGTGAAATCTGTACCTGCCCTTCCCGGGCCTTGGTACAGGAAAGTATTGCCGATGAGTTTTTAGCGCGTGCAGTAGAACGGGTACAACGCATTAAAACCGGTCATCCACTGGATACTGATACTATGATTGGCGCGCAAGCTTCTCAGGAACAGCAGGACAAGATTCTGGGCTGTATTGCCACTGGCCGTGAAGAAGGTGCACAGATCCTGACTGGTGGTGAAGCACGTCAGGAAGTCGGTCAAGGTTTCTATATTGAACCGACCATCTTTAAAGGCACCAATGACATGAAGACCTTCCAGGAAGAAATCTTCGGGCCTGTACTGGCTGTGACCACCTTCAAAGACTTCGATGATGCGATCAAGATCGCCAATGATACGATTTATGGACTTGGTGCCGGTGTCTGGTCACGCTCAGCGCATACCTCTTACCGTGCAGGCCGTGCTATTCAAGCAGGTCGGGTCTGGACTAACTGTTATCACATCTACCCTGCCCATGCGGCTTTCGGTGGTTATAAAAAATCAGGGATTGGGCGTGAGAATCATAGAATGATGCTGGATCATTATCAGCAGACTAAAAACTTGCTAGTCAGCTATTCGACCAAACCAGCCGGGTTCTTTTAAGAAGTGAAATAAAAGCGAACTTCGGTTCGCTTTGAATGTATGCTAGCTAGCTCTCACAAAATATCAGCAACATCTTTTAAGGGGGAGAGGATGTCAAGTTGCGATTGCTAAGACCATACCATTATTAGAAAATTAAATTATTAAGCTTTTATTTTGCTTAGGCTATTTTTAAAACACATTAAGGTCAAGCCTGGAATAATGCTGACAAAGCAATACGGGCAGGTTTAATGGAATGGCAAGTAAAAACTTCCACTTTTAACCTCAGTTATTTATGAGAGAATTAACGACGCAATTATTCATGTATTTGTCGCTATTTTACTGATTTTCTCCGTAGCCTTCTTACAGACACAAAAAAACCCGGCAGGTGTCGGGTCTTTTCATCATTCAATTCAGGAAGCGAGCAAATTGCGCAAGACATAGTGCAAGATCCCACCAGCCTTAAAGTATTGCACCTCATTCAAGGTATCAATACGACACAACACCTGAAAATGGCTATATGTACCATCGGTATGTTGCACTTCTACATCCAACATTTGATGCGGATGAATATCATCCGACAAGCCTAGAATTGATAGGGTTTCATGCCCGCTGAGGTTCAAGATCTGCCGGTTCTGACCCTCCACAAACTGTAATGGTAACACTCCCATACCGACCAGATTGGAACGGTGAATCCGCTCAAAACTTTCAGCAATCACTGCTTTTATCCCTAACAGGTTGGTACCTTTGGCCGCCCAGTCACGTGAGGAACCGGTGCCATATTCTTTCCCGGCAATAATCAGAAGTGGGGTTTGTTCTGCCTGATAGCGCATTGCCACATCATAAATCGAGAGTTTTTCTGCACTTGGAATATGCAGGGTATTGCCACCCTCCTCGCCACCCAGCATTTCGTTTTTGATACGGATATTAGCAAAGGTACCTCGCATCATCACTTCATGATTACCACGACGGGAGCCATAAGAGTTAAAGTCTTTTACATCAACCCCCTGTTGCTGCAAATATCTTCCGGCCGGACTATCTTGTTTGATATTGCCCGCCGGGGAAATATGGTCCGTCGTGACGGAATCACCTAGTACCGCCAAAATCCTTGCCTGGCTGATCGGCTGAATTGGTCGCACCGGCTGATCAATTTCTGCAAAAAAGGGAGGATGCCGGATATAGGTGGATTGTTCATCCCAAGCATAAGTTTGACTTTGGGGAATCTGGATTGCTTTCCACTTGGCATCTCCTTCAAAAACTTCTGCATATTCTTTATGGAACATCTCGGTATTCACATTCTGCAGTGCGGCATCGATTTCTCCCTGTGTCGGCCAGATATCTTTTAAATAAACCGCTTGGCCATCAAAACCCTCACCTATCGGCTCAGTCGTGAGATCAGTTCGAATATTCCCGACCAGACCATAGGCAACCACCAAAGGTGGTGAGGCGAGCCAATTGGTTTTCACCAGAGGATGCACCCGTCCTTCAAAATTACGGTTGCCGGAGAGTACTGAGGCTACATTCAAATCAAAACATTGCACAGCTTCTTCAATCACTTCAGGTAAAGGCCCCGAATTACCAATACAGGTGGTACAACCATAACCCACCAGGTTATAACCCAGTTGATTCAAATAAGGCATCAACCCTGCAGCGTCAAGATAATCACTGACCACTTTGGAACCTGGAGCCAGTGAACTTTTCACCCAGGGTTTTCGCCGCAAACCTTTTTCGATTGCTTTTTTGGCCAATAGCCCTGCTGCCAACATGACACTGGGATTCGAGGTATTAGTACAAGAGGTAATGGCTGAAATCACCACATCACCATGCTGCAACGGATATTTTTTACCCTCAATCATACAAAAAACATTTTCATGGGGCAGGTTGGCCTGTTTAGCTTCAACCGCCGTACCTCCCCCTCCTTCATTTTCCAGACGATCTTTTTCTTCCTTGACCGGTTTTAAGGTCAGATCCATGAAGGCATGAAAGGTTTGTGGCACTTGTGACAAGAGTACACGATCCTGCGGGCGCTTCGGACCTGCCAGACTGGCTTCTACCGTCGACATATCTAAAGCCAGCATGTCGGTAAAGACGGGCTCATCTCCCGGATTGCGCCATAATCCTTGCAACTTGCTATAGGCCTCTACCAAGGCAATTCTTTCCGGCTGACGTCCGGTTAAACGTAAATAGGAAAACGTCACCTCATCAACAGGGAAAAAGCCACAGGTAGCGCCATATTCGGGTGCCATATTCGCAATCGTGGCACGGTCCGCCAGGGGTAAATCTGCTAGGCCATCGCCATAAAATTCGACAAATTTTCCAACTACGCCTTTTTGGCGCAGCATCTGGGTAATGGTCAGCACCAGATCAGTTGCTGTAATCCCTTCTTTGAGTTTACCGGTAAGCTTAAAGCCGATTACTTCTGGAATCAGCATGGAGATCGGTTGACCCAACATGGCCGCTTCCGCCTCAATACCGCCTACGCCCCAACCTAACACGCCTAAGCCATTGATCATGGTGGTATGTGAATCAGTACCGACCAAGGTATCAGGATAGGCAAAGCGCTGCCCATCAATCTCATTGCTCCATACCACTTGTGCCAGATATTCCAGATTGACCTGATGGCAAATCCCGGTTCCTGGCGGCACCACGCGAAACTGATTGAGCGCCGCCTGCCCCCAGCGCAGAAACTGGTAGCGCTCACCGTTGCGTTGCATCTCAATGGCGACATTCTGCTCAAAAGCTTGCGGGCTGGCAAAGTAATCGACCATCACCGAGTGATCAATAATCAAATCCACGGGTGACAGCGGATTAATTTTTTCCGGATCACCGCCGGCTTTGGCCACCGCTGTACGCATCGCAGCAAGATCAACCACTGCGGGAACACCGGTAAAATCCTGCATCAGTACCCGTGCCGGACGATACTGGATTTCCTGTTCTGAAGTTCGTTTATTTAACCAGCCTGCCAAGGCATAAATATGCTCGGTTTTCACCGTGAGTTGATCTTCGAAACGTAGTAAATTTTCCAGCAAGACTTTTAAGGACTTGGGAAGCCGGGACAGGTCACCTAATTGCACTTGCAATTTGGACAGGTTGAAAATCTGATAGTGTTTTGAACCGACGGTTAATGTTTCTAAGGTATTAAAACTATTGATATCACTATACTTGGCCATCTAGCTTCCCTCCGGCTTGAGCTGTTATTTTTATGATCACAGTCAACTACTTCTTTACTTACTGTATGCTAACTGAGCGGTGGGTTTGTTATTATTTATTATAGGATTGCGCTAGCCAGTTAAATGCAGGGCTGCCAGGGCATTTTTCCAGAGAATTGCCGACAGTTCAAATCTGGCATCAACAACGTTTCTGCCCATCCCCTAAGGACATAAGCTAAATTGACCAGCGTATTACTTTGTTCAGTGTCATCAACGTCGAAGTTTCTCTAATTCTTCGATTAAATCCAACATCATAGCTACAGCAGTAAAACTTGCATCAAAATCACGCTGTAAACGATACGCTTTTTGTGCACGTGCCACATCATCCACTAAAAAATATAAATCTGATGCATTTACACGATTCGGCAAAATATCGTATTCAATCAGTTGCAGAATCCATTCAGGACTTTGACCACAAAGTTGAGCAAAACTATTTAAATCATAATATTGTTGCTCATCTATAACTTCTACCTGTTGGATATCTTCTAAGACCACCTCATAATATTTAACTGTCGTCATAATTTTACTCCTTATGATGATCTCGGCTTAAAGTTTGGAAATGCTGCTGCAAATGCTTCATAAGCTTGTTGTTCTTGTTCGGTTTGCGCAGTTGGTTGCACAATATCGAGGATGAGAAATAAATGCCCTGCATCTTTAGCAGGAATCCCCTGATTTTTTAAACGTAATTGTTGACCTGTTTTGGCATTTTTTGGAATTTGAATATTGAGTTGTTTACCATTGGGTAAGCTTGCCGTAATCGATTGTCCAAGTGCTGCTTCCCATGGACTAATCTTCAGATGATGATAGACATCCGAGTTTTCAACATAAGTTGAATCTGTAGCTTTATATTGAATTTCAATATACAGATCGCCATTCTCACCCCCATGAATACCCGGTTGTCCCTGGCCGGTTAAACGAATTTTTTGCCCTGCTTTCATGCCTTCTGGAATTTTAATTTTTAAGACTTTACGCTGTACTTCTGCTTGCCCGTACGCATTGATAGTTGGAATCTGTAAAGTGACATTTTGCGTTGCGCCATGGAATGCAACATCCAAATCTACTTCTAGAGTCGCGTGTTGATCATCACCTCTATAGGATGCTCGCCCCTGATAACGCTGTTCATTGAAACCACCAAAACCACCACCAAAGCGACCAAACAAGTCTTCAAACCCTGAAAAATCCTGTCCGCCCATATTTGAATAATATTGATGAGCATCCCTACCCTGGCTATTCTGTGGATGGTCTAATTCAAAATCATATTCTGCTTTTTTTTCATCATTACTTAACACATCGTAGGCAATGTTTAACTCTTGCATACGCTCTTCTGCATCAGCTTCTTTACTAATATCAGGATGATATTTTCTGGCAAGTTTACGATAAGCTTTTTTAATTTGCTCAACAGTTGCATCTCGAGATACACCTAATATTTCATAATAATTCTTGGTCATCTCTGCCCTATTGGTGGTTTATATTTTATTCATTATTCATTTTTTTTATAGATAAAAAAACCTTTTAAAGATTTTTGTTGTTATAAATTATTTCTTTTACGAAAATAATAATTATTTAAAAATCATAGCATAACCTTGGTTTTTGTGAAGAAAACTACTAATTCAGAATTACGCATTCACCTCCTTTTCCTGGCTCAACTAAAAAGTGTAGCAACTTGCTACACTTTTTCACTTTTCTGGATCAGCTCTTTTAACAGGCTTTCTAGCTGGGACAGACTTGTTTCATCAATATGGGAAATATTGAGCGAGACCTTAAGCTGCTTCTGGTTAAGTTTGATATTTCCTGCAATCTTACCATCGTATTCGATTTTTCTTACGACTGAGGTGGTCGTCAGTTTTTCCGGGTCCTGACTTAATAATTTTTCCGCATAAGCTGTCACTTTGGTCTGCTCAAGCTTTTTGTCTTTTACTTTCTCCCAGCCTTGAAGCAAGGCAGCTTCCGCCGCAGATAGTTCCTGTATATGATCCGACAAAAATTTTTTAAATGCTGTTGCCGCAGTACGACCCAGTAAGCCAGGATTGAGCTCAAGATCATTTAAAATAACTTGTGGCAACTTTTCATAGGCCAGATATTTGTACATATCTTCGCGGTTCAATCCCAGAGAATTGGCCAAACGCTGCTTGTTTTTCTTTAATTTTTCATCCAATGCGCTCAGGCCAACAAAAACTTCATAATCTGTCAGATCTTGGCGTTTTAGATTTTCCGCCAAAGTTAATAATGAAGCTTCTTCATTATTGGCATCCACAATGATCGCTTCAATCACCGATTTACCCAGTAACTGATGTGCACGCAAGCGTCGCTCGCCTGCAATGAGCTCATATTTCAAGTTATCCAGTTTACGGACAGTAATCGGCTGCAAAAGACCGACTTCTTCAATAGAATCAGCCAGTTCTTTTAATTCCGATTCCTCGAATATTTTGCGCGGCTGGTTTGGACTTCGGCTAATGTCCTCAATTGGAACATTACGCCTAAACTCCTTTAGCTCTTTAATATTATCTTTTTGTGCCTGTTGGTGTTTCTCAGTATTCAGTTTCAATTTCTGAGCTAAAAGCTCTTTGGTGCTTGCCATAACGACCTCAATTTATACTTTAGCTACAATTTCAGTGGCTAGGCTTTCAAAAGCCTTACGTACTTTTGAATTTTTTTCTACTTTGAGTAAGGGTTGCTGCAAAATTGCTGCCTGATTGACCTTAGTACTTTGAGGGATCGTAGTTTCTAAAATTTTACCAACCTGTTTTAATGCCTCATCCCGAATCAGTTTACATACATTTTGGCGCTCATCATGCTTAATCAGCAAGGCGCCTAAGAGCGCCAAGTCTGGATTAATACGCTTGATCTTTTCCAGATGATTTAAAAGATCTGTAACCCCGTACAAGCCATATTGTGATCCAGATTCGATCGGGATAATGACATGGGTTGAAGATGCCAGTGCATTACTGGTTAAAAGTTTCAAGCTTGGTGGGCAGTCAATCAGTATGAAGTCATAAAGGTCTTTTAAGAGTTCTAGCTTGATATTAAGTTCTTCAGAAGGACGTGGTGCTTCTTCTTTCAGCTGGTCTTCTGTTTTTCCTAAATTTAATGATCCGTAAATTAATGATACTTTTTCGAAGTTCGTTTCTTCTTGTAATGCATCAGCTAATAATGAAATATCACCGACCAATAATTCTGCTGTGGTGACAGAAATTTCACTTGGATGCTGAATCCCAATATGTAAACTTGCGTTTGCCTGAGGATCTAAATCAATCACTAGAACTTTATTGCCCAAGTTGGCAAGTTCTGAGGCTAGGTGTACAACAGTCGTTGTTTTGCCACATCCGCCTTTATGGTTAGCAACAGTAATAATTTTTGCAGACATGCGTGTCAGATGCTTCCGTATTTGAATGTCTAGTAATATAAATAACTTTCGTTCATCTTACTATAGTTTTTAAATTTATAAATCCTGTTTGTTCAGATGTAAAACAGCTTAAAAAATAAATCTTTAACTAAGCTAGCTCAATTAATAATTAGAATAATTAGTTATTTAGCTAATTAATAATTAGGAGCATATTTTTGGTATATAAAACAAATGCTTGTGGTTTTAAAAGTGGAAGGTTTGTCACCGTAAAGTGGAAGGTTTGTCACTGTAAGGTGGAAGGTTTGTCACCGTAAAGTGGAAGGTTTGTCACCGTAAAGTGGAAGGTTTGTCACCGTAAAGTGGAAGGTTTGTCACTATGGTGGAAGGTTTGTCACTGCTATTTTTTAAAATGCTATTTTTATTTAAAAATAATTTATAAAACAAATATTTAAGATGTTAATAAAGTCTCATAACTAAGCTTTAAAGGTGGAGAGGTTGTCACTGTATATTCTTGACCTGTGGATAATCTGTTTTTATTGGATATTTCCTGATGATTATATGTGCAGTTATACCTTTGAAATCTAACTGAAAGGTGGAAGCCTTGTCACATCAGGGTTTCTATCTGACTTAACCTACCTGAATCTGGATGAAAAAAAGTAAAAATAGGCATTCTGGACTGTAATCTTGCGGCTAAAGGTGGAAGATCTGTCACTATAGAGTGGAAATATTATATTTAATTCCACTTTAAAAACAAAAAAACGGCTAAAAGGCTTTTTTCTGATGACAAACCTTCCACTTTTAGAATCTCGTGGTGAAAGTCTTGAAAGTTTTTCCACTTTTGTATATAAAAACTAAGTCAAATTATAAATATCACGGTTATGACAGAATCTGAACCATTGCAAGAAGAATCGAATTATATTCCTTACTGTATAGGCAACATTCGCCATAATGGTGTTGTCAGTACCAGTAACCGTTTAATTCGCCCAATCGAGTTATCAGCCAATGAATATAAGGCGCTTCTATATGCAATGGCAGTTGCGAATTATAGTGAGAAAAATAGGATAAATGGTGAAATCACCGAACAAACCTATATTTATTTGTATAAGGATGATCTAGCAGATTTACTAGGATTGAATAAACGCAATTCAATTAATGTTGCAATAGACCGGATCTATAAAGAACTTTCATCTCGGGTAGCTCATTTTATTATTGAGGAGCCTGCTGATGATAAGAAGAGAAAAACGAAAAAAGTGCATTCTGTTGTTCCCATCATCCGTGAATTAAGATGGGAAGATGACTCTAAAAATGCAATTCAGATCCGTTTTACCAGTGAAGTATTACCGTATTTTACTCAACTAGCTGGGGGAAATTTTACTACCTATCAGCTAAAACATCTTTTCGCCCTTGATTCTGTTGCCAGTATGAGTCTTTATACGTATTTCATTAAAAACGAATTCAAGTATGCCAACCAGAAGAGTTATGAAGTTCCATTACTTTTAGAAAATTTGAAAGCACTGATTGATATTAATGAAACAAAATATGATCGTTGGGTAGATTTCAGGCGCTATGTATTAGACAAAATAGTGGCAGAAATTAACGAAAATACAGATCTACAATTAGAGTATGAAACTGTTAAGAAAGGCCGTCCAATTGTGGGTGTGAATTTTAAACTGCATCATCGGATTGCTGATAAAGCACCGGATGAAATAGCAGTAATTGAAAAAATCTATCTTGATGTTCCATTTGAAGACAATGCATTCGTAAAAGAGTTAGGTGCTAAATTCGATATGAATGTACGTTCCTGGTATATTTTTAATAATGATGAAAATTATCAGCAGTTCAAGAAGTGGTTTAAAAAAGTAGGGTGTCTCACTGACTCTCAAGCAAATATTGTCATTAATGACACTTTATTCCAAATGGATTTTGCTGAAATTGGTATAGGGCTGAATGACTTTAAACGAAACATGAAGCATAAACTTAAAAATAATCCGGAATTCGTTCAAAGTATTCGTGAAAGACTGAATGATATTTTTGGTAAAGACCTTATTTAGAAAAAAGTGTAGCAACTTGCTACACTTTTGGAGATATATGTTCTTAAAAAATACAAGTGGTAAGGACTATAGAAGAAAAATGGCTCTATTGCATATAGGCTTTAGAGATAGATCCTTCCTAAGTTAGGTGTTTAGTCCCAGATTTTAATGGTGCAATATTCTCAGATAAATGGAAGGAAGCACTATGGGACAAGTTCTACACAGCAGCGCCACAACGACACAGACAGTGCGTCGAGCAATACAAAATAGTCAAGAGAGCTTAAGAACGCTAGCCAAGCGTTACAGCATCAATCAAAAGACCGTCGCAAAATGGAAGAAACGTACTTCTGAACCGTATCGGGTTTGTCGGAGACTTTTT
>NZ_JAALGV010000139.1:0-4904 GCF_011174875.1 Acinetobacter sp. GFQ9D191M | reverse complement strand
CTGTCTTTGCACATTAAAGACTTAAACTGATGAATCATAAAATCAATAACTTACATTAGGTATGATTCAGTAAATTTACATTATAGTTCTAAACTCAATGAACTTTGAGTTTAGATAACCAATCCATTTATGACATAATAGTTGTAAATTTACTTATGTTTGAGTTTACCTATTCCAAATATCCAATAAGTAAATAAAACGGTGATTGCAAGTGATATAAAAATGACTATTGGGGATGGTACTTGCATTGGACTCAACCAAAATCCAAATAAAATACATGCAACAAATGCACTGCTACAAAGAAACAACTTAAAAAATACCACAAGTATTGAATCTGATTTTTTCGTAATATTCATTCAAACTTCCTCTTTGAGTTTACAACTATATTGTTAAAGTTTAGAACATTAATGTCATTTTTGAGACTTTAATGGTCAGTCACAGCAACAAGAAACAGCGCCGATCGCACGATCTGACGTTCAAAACAGTTTCCAGGATCTTTTCAATTGATTTGAGGCTTATATGAATATGCATACGACTCAAAAGAGTGAGAGAGACAAAATGACAAAACGCTGTTCTGTTGATGTGAAGTCACCCTGGTTCTTCATAGAGGACCAAATCCCAAACAAAGATGGCACGGCGTTTATTGTGTGGGATGAATTCTTAGACCATGAAATTAAACCTATCCGCTGGAGCGATAAGATCCGTGACTATGCTTCAGGTGAAGTCGAATGGAGTGGAAGCTTCTTATTTTGGCGATATGATGATGGTACACCAGCTGAATCACCAAGAAGCTATCAGCAATCTTAATTTCTTATATTTCCGAGGGTGTAGCCAATTGATTTTGAGATTTGATCAATCTCTTTAAGGCAAAGGTTTGATTCCTTGAATGCCAGTTCGAGTCTGACCATCCCCGTCATTGCCAACAAATTCCCTCAAATGAATCAATTGAAGACAATCATACCAGCCTCACTAAAATAGTTACGGCTTTGACGTTCTGACTTAGGTTCCCAATCTCTATTTTTCAGATTACATGATCCAGCAGCAATTTTAGCCTTGCCAAACTTACTTTGAATGTTTTGAAACGCCGTCATTAACGCTTGCTCTTTTTCAAGCTGCTCTACGTCAGTTAGTAGGCCGATCGTGCGATGTTCTTCTTTTATCAATTCACACAACATCACGCCACATTTCTTAAACTCTATCCCCTCTTTGTACAATTTATCAATCAGTGATGTGGCAGCTTTAACCAGTTGCATCAAATTGTTTGTAGGTTGGGTAAACGTGTATGTTAACGACTTGCTGTAATACGGTTTTGACTGGTCAAATGGGTTGGATTGCAAGAAAACAATCAGAGATCCGCATAGCTGGTGTTCAGCAACAAGCCGATTGAATGCATTATGGGTATATTTGCTGACGGCTTCTTGAAGAATTGAGAGCTCAGTAATTTTCTGGCCGAAAGATTTGCTCGAGACAATCTGTTGTTTCGCCTTAGGTGAACTTTCAAATTCAAAGCATGGCTGGCCAAGCAATTCTAAAATCGTACTTTGCATATTCACATTGAAGAGTTCACGCATTCGATTCGGGTTGGATGTTGCAAGATCCAGCACACTTAAAATCCCCATGTCATTAAGCTTTTTAGCGTACTTTCGCCCTACACCCCATATTTCATCAACTGGCATGCTTTGATAGTAGCTTTCGACATCTACCAGGCTCATTGTCACTAAATTACAGATTCCATTTAATTCTGGATTCTTTTTGGCAAGGTTGTTGGCCATTTTACTTTCAGTCAGTGTTCTACCAACACCCACGCACGTTGTTAAGCCAATAAACTTATATACTTGATGCCGAATCTCCCGTGCCATTTCAGTAGCATCAAAGTTTTTAGTAAATTGAGTAAATTCTATAAAGCCTTCATCAATGCTGTAAATGCTGTAACAGCTTGGATCTACAAAACCAGATAATATTCCATGAAAACGGCGTGACATTTCGCCATATAGCGCAAAATTGCTCGATAGCACATGAACGTTATGTTTATTGATGATGTCTTGGACCTTAAAGAGTGGCGCACCCATCGGGATTTTTAAGAGTTTAGCTTCAGCGCTTCTCGCGATGATTGTTCCATCATTAGAGCTTAAGACAACGCATGGTTTACCCTTTAACTTAGGGTTCCAAAATGCTTCCATCGAACAATATGCCGAATTTATATCAACATGAATAAATACCCGGTTTGTCATTTTCGTGCGTCTTTAATGATGTAAGTCACTACGCCCCACACAATCAATTCCTGTTCAGGTTTTAGAAAAATATGTGAGTGCTCTTGGTTTTCTGCTTTAAGCCAAACTGGAGGGATAGATTTTGCATCTGGACCAAAAATTTCATTAATTTCACCAGCTGACATTTGCTTGGTGATCATCAACCGCTTAACGGTAAAGTCTGTTTCTAGCTGAGCAACAATAATATCTAGATGCTTGGCGTCTAAGCTTCTATCGATTATGAGCTTATCGTTAATATCTATACCGGCATTTAGCATGGAACGAGAGCCTACTTTACCAATAAACGTAGAGTACTCATTGGTGATCAGCATTTCGTTGAGATCGACCGACTTTTCAATAAAATCTTGTGCTGGTGATGCAAATCCAGCCGACAGCAGCTCTAACGCCACTGGAATGCGTTTAGGTGCACCAGGAGCAAGAGCTTCAATTTCAACTAAATCACCAGCTTTAAGCGGTATTTCTGATTTTTCTGACATCTCAAGACCGGTGAAAGAATATATATACCAATTCTATTTCTTGCATGTCTGATGATCAATCAAAAAATAAAAACCAGTAGGCATGCCACTTGCCTACTGGTCGTATTGGAAGTTCAAAATTGACTTAGATCTTAGAAAAACTCAAGTGATATAAGGCTGTTGCGCGTACTAAATTTTGACGCGGTGATTTTGGTTTCCAGGCCTGGTCAGACCATGGCCAGAGATCAGGAACCGACTCACTTGTATATGCAGATGGTTTAGAGGGAATTCATCGCATAAACAGATTGAGCATTTAATAGCGTTGAATGTTAAATATCTACGGCAAACTGCTTTCAGATTCATGAATTGGGTTTGTTCAAAAACAGCGTTATTAATTAAAAACTAAAACGCCTTTCCACATGTACAAAACCAGTAGAATAAAACCAATAAGAATATGCACTTCGATAATGACTATTAGCCAGCTTCTGCACATATTGAATAAATACTTAAAGAACGATGGCGCTTGGTGTTTATATTCGTTTTCTTCTTCGTAGTCATCTGTATTGACATGGTTCCAAAACGGTTTCTCTTTGGTTTTACACGGGTTGTCATTATCAGATTTAGACAAAATTTTTACCTTTTATAACCTAACCAATTAGATAATTATATTAAATCTATTAGCCACAAAAACTTTATCAAAAAACTTTTTTTCGTTAATTTATTTGTTTAATGCACTGATCAAATTAAATGTGAGTGACTTGGACCTATCTAATCGTATGAAACTGAGTGTTACTGAAGTTGGACATCTATATTCACTTGAATACACAACCAAGATTGAAGTGCTGGAAGAAGCATTTTTAGCATTAGGACTTTGGATCTTCAGGTTATTTAATTAACTTCTACCCTTTTGACCTAGCCTAGCTAGGTTTTTTTTTGAAAAAATTTTAAAGCCCAAACAGTCTTTAAAATGAATACATCAAGCTCATTGCTTAAAACCTGGAGTATTCAAGATGTATCTACGCTACACGATGTTTAAAACAGATGGAGAAAAAGTCCTTAGTTCGCACGGCATTGGGTTAAGCAACTGCTTTATTTACCATGCAGCGGAAATACTCTACAAAGAGGTTCAAAATTCTGCATCTTTTGACCGTTACATTGAGAGATTATCAAAGTGTAATACGATCAAATACAACCACGAACGACACGGCGACAAAGCACGTATTGTCTATTTTGCACCTGAAGATCTAACGCGTGTCTCTTACAGTACAACATATAGCGAACGGGTTGAAAATGCCAATATCGATAGCTTTGACTTGATTACCCTGTACGCTGAGTACAAAACTATTTTTAGTTGTATCTATTTTGATATATCAACGAATACCTGGTCTGTACGTACATACACTGATGTATTAACATCAATGGGCATGTTAAAGCCACCAGTAGCACAGTTAGCATTTGCAATATAAGAGCCCCTGAAAAGTCTTATACCCACCTAGCATTGACCAATCAATGCTAGGTTTTTTTTACGATGCAATTTGATATTTCATTTCATGTTTAAAGTTTGCTTTGACAAGTGCATGGGATAGATCTGGAGGTACTGAGTTACCTACCATTCTGTATTGCTCAGTTTTCGTCAGCTTAATTTTTTGGTTATTTTCATCTACACCATGAGTAAAGATGTAATTGCTTGGAAAGCCCTGAGCCTTATACAACTCAAATGGTTGAATCATCCTAAAACCAATGTCTTCAATATAATAATGTTCATTATTGATTTCGATTAAGCCGAAACGTTCAAACAAGTCATTCTTAAAGTTGAATTGCCCGGTAAATTTCAAAAGTAGCGCACGTACTTCCGCAAACTGATTCACGGTCGTTAACGTGTGAAATGGTTCTGATAGCTCTTGGCCAGTGCACCCCTTTTTCATTTTAGATAGGTGACACACGTATAGCGCATGTGTACCGCCTTTTGTTTCTGCTGTAATTGTACGTAATGGCTCATTTATTGGCATGGATCTACGACTTGAACCATTGGCACACTCAGTAAGAATTGGCGCCACATTGTCCACGATGTAAGGTTTTGGGTTGTGAACGATATATTTTAAAATCCCCCTCACAATTCGCTCTAATGTAGCTGGTGCTAAAGGTTTTTTACGCTTGAATATGCTTAGGGTGTGTTGAC
>NZ_JAALGV010000138.1:0-28932 GCF_011174875.1 Acinetobacter sp. GFQ9D191M | reverse complement strand
TGTTCATGGATTTCTAGGAGGGATTTACGCGTCCTTGTGTGCATATCAACTGATCTATAAAAATAAGCCAACAATTCAAATTATGAAGTCATCGGCTTAAGCAGGATTCGGGTTACTTTAGGATTGGGTACAGCATTAGATGCGCTTCTAAATGGAATTTTAGAAGGGGTAGATGGTGCAGGCCAGGCATTATTCGATAACCTGGTTGAACCACTAGTTAGCGATATTTTGCTAGATACCGTGCTTGAAGAAACTGGCCTAACGACTGGTTTAAATACCTTGCTCGGATCATTAAATGCATTGCTAAGTACTTTAGGGCTGGATGATGTTTTACCAGCTGTTGATGGCTTAATAGACCTGATCGCTCAAGAAGCCTTAAGTAATCCATTAACGCTATTTGGTGGAACCACTGCTGAAGTCTACGAAGTCAATGGAGAAATCTACCGTGCAACAGGCAATATTCAGGAAACTTCAGCCGACGGCACACAAGCGGATAATTGGGCGGGTGGCGTATTAACTGAGATTAATGGGCAGCCAGTAACTTTCGATTTAAGTGATGAGGGAGGTAACTTTACCATTATCGAAGGGACATATGGTGAGCTCAAACTCTATGAAAATGGTAATTTCAGTTATGAATACAATAGTTCATTAGGCCAGGGCCCATTACTCAGTGAAGTATTTGAATATACGGTAACGCGTAATGCCGGACAGGCCGATCAGGAAAGTGCTTCAGCAAATCTGGTGATCAATATTGATCGCGTAAACCAGATAATTAACTATGCTGACGATCCAACAGATAACCTGTTACAGGGTGGTGCAGGTGATGACATCCTGACGGGTGGTGCAGGAGCCGATACAGCGATCTATTATTTACTAAATGATGCTGATGCAACTGGCGGCAATGGTACAGATACCTGGACTGACTTCAATGCAGTTGAAGGTGACACCATCGATGTATCTGCATTATTAAGTGATCAGGCAGTAAATGCGTCAAATCTGGGGAACTATATCACACTCGAACAACGTGGAGATGATACAGTCGTGACGATCGATCGTGATGGTTCCGATACTAATACCACCTTTGCACGCGCTGATTTGCTGATATTACAGAATGTAGACAGTGCAACTTTACAGCTGGATGACATCATTAAATATAATCCAATCTAATCAGAAGTTTTTAAAATGGATTATTCATAAAAATTTATGATGTCATTGAACTTCAATTAAAAAATCCCGCTTAATGCGGGGTTTTTTAATTTTATATGGCATTTAAAGTGTTAAAAACCAGATAGAAGCAGCAATGACGACAATTAAGATAATCAGAAAGATTTTTAGATTGGTTTTAGGATAAGTGGTGCTTAAGCTCGCTTTCGTAATTTCCTGACCTGCGGGATCATACAGAATCACCTTTTGTGCACTATTTTCATAACCTAATTCTAGCAGGGCACGCTGTTCAAGAGCTGTCAGACCCTCTTCAGGCATATCCATAACTTGCAGCAGCGTTGTAGAGCCCCAAAGTTTTTGAACAATTGAAGTAGATACCAGCTGTTTTAGGGTGTCTGAGGCAGCATTAAAGTCGGCAATGATGCTGCGTTCATGCGCATAGGGAACGGGAGGGACCATTGTTTGCACAATCGTGCCCTCATTGTCCATCAGTTGCATTTTATCTTTATAAATTTGCACCCATATTGCATTGGGAAGTTTGGATAACTGATCTTGCAGCATGAATTGCCTACGTATTGCTTTGATATTAAATTAAATAATCTATAAACATATCCCGTATCAAGACGGGATATGTAATGTTCCATTACTTGGCAGGAGCACCATATTCATTATTTTCTTTTTTGGTATCACTTGCCCACCAGATAATGAGTAAAATGGCTCCTATCCCTGTCAGTACAAGCAATTGCCACCATCCAGAGCGTCCAATGTCATGCAAGCGACGTGCCCCTACAGCCAGACTTGGGAGCAGAAGCGCTAAATTTAGCAGGCCATTCACCAAAGGTTTGGTGCCTAAAACTGCATCAATGGCTTCACTAATAATGCTTAAAATTACACAAAACAGCATAAAGAACCAAAATTCTTTACGGCGTGCACGACCTGAAAAGTTTGCATAATTGGTTAGACATTTTACAAACCAGTCGATACTGCTGTAATTCTCTTCAGCCTGATCCAGATTGGAATATTTATTAATCTGATTGCTAATGCTTTCTCCCAGATGAATCGAGTTTCCCAAAGCCAGATAAATATCTGCTGCCTGACCGGTTGAGTTAACAATAAAATCAACCCGGTCACCGCGTGAAGGAGGGCGTTGTCCACGCCAGTCTGCACCGCTAAAACTGTAGCGGTTGTTATCATCCCCTGTGATAAAACCCGTATTATCTTGAATAGAAAAATCCAGGATGGAACCTTTCATAAGCCCTCTCTATTTATCTTCTGGCTATTATGGATTTGTATAAATATTATTCATATATGGCCGATAGTAGCATAGGAAATTTATTTTGAGATCAAGCTTTTATAAAAATATTTAGGTAATAAATTTTCACTATCTAAAGCTAGAAGTTCTGATTAATAAGAAGTTGATTTAGCCGATAACAAATAATTTAGTTAAATTTAGATTTTCTTAATTTGTTGAATAATAAGGAATGATTTAATGGAGCAAAACTAAGATAAGTTTAATAAGGCTAAAAATATACTGAAATTTATAAAATAGAATTTAAATCAATAACTTAATTAATTTTAGTATTTTATTCAATATAAATATATTGCGAATTTTTACGTAGAGTTTGAATAAGAAACTAATCCCCAACAGACTTTGCTTAAGTTAATAAATGCTTAGATATTGATCTCATAAAACAACTTAAACATTACACTGTTTTTAAGTGAATTCACCTATTTTATAAAGGCAATTTTAATTAATAAAACATTAAAGGGTGTCATGATGAAAGCTATTCCAATGAAGAAGATGATTAACTGCGTTGCGATGAGTGGTGTATTGCTATTCACTGCTGGTCAAACGATGGCAATGAATCAGCAATCTTCAACTGCTGCTCAAGCAAATTCTAAAGCATCAAATGACAGCCGAATGAATTTAACTGAGAGCCAAGTGATTAAGGTTGTAAGTACGGTCAATAACGGTGAAATCAAACAGGCAAAAACAGCCTTGCCTAAGCTTAAAACAGATGACGCACGTAAGTATGCGCAAATGATGATTAGCGAACATACAGCGAACGAGAAAAAAGGCCAGGCTCTGGCAGACCGTTTAAAATTAACTCCTCAAGCAAGCAGTCTCAGTACGGCATTGCAAAGCGATAGTGACAAGATTGTTACTGACCTGAGCAAGCCATCTGCAGCCGATAAAGACTATATGATGAGTCAGGTTGAAGTACATCGTAAAGCCCTGAACACTTTGGATACACAATTGATTCCAAATGCGAAAAATGCGGAATTAAAAAGCATGTTGACGCACACCCGTACTGCGGTAGCGACACATCTGAAAAAAGCTGAACAAATCGTTGAAAAGATGAAATAAGTTAAGCATTCATCCAATAAAAAAACCGCCATTTTAGGCGGTTTTTTTGATCATAATACTTTATATATTATGTGATATTTCTTACCAGCTTAACGCGCCACCAGTTTGATAATCTGTTACGCGAGTTTCGAAGAAGTTCTTCTCTTTACGTAGATCCATCATTTCTGACATCCACTGGAATGGATTGTTCACACCAGTAAACTGTTCAGGCAAGCCTAACTGGCTCAAGCGACGGTTACAGATAAATTTCAGGTATTCTTCCATCATACCGGCATTCATGCCCAATACACCGCGTGGCATCGTGTCACGTGCATATTCGATTTCAAGCATGGTGCCTTCAAGGATCATCTGAATCACTTCTTGCTGGAATTCAGCAGTCCACAGATGTGGGTTCTCGATCTTGATCTGGTTGATCATATCAATACCGAAGTTCAGGTGCATAGATTCATCACGCAGGATGTACTGGAATTGCTCAGCAACACCATTCATCTTGTTACGACGACCCATAGACAGAATTTGGGTGAAACCGCAGTAGAAGAAGATACCTTCAAGTACACAGTAGAATGCGATCAGGTTGCGAAGCAAGATCTGGTCGTTTTCTGGTGTACCGGTTTTGAAAGTAGGATCACTTAAAGATTGAGTATATTTCAGGCCCCAAGCCGCTTTACGCGCAACTGATGGAACTTCGCGGTACATATTAAAGACTTCGCCTTCATCCATACCTAAAGATTCAATACAGTACTGGTAAGCATGCGTATGAATCGCTTCTTCAAATGACTGACGCAGGATGTACTGACGGCATTCAGGGTTGGTGATGTGACGGTAGATCGCCAATACCAGATTGTTTGCTACTAGTGAATCCGCAGTAGAGAAGAAACCAAGTGAACGCATCACGATGGTACGTTCATCTTCAGTCAAGCCATTTTCAGACTTCCACAACGCGATGTCGTGGTTCATGTTGATTTCTTGAGGCATCCAGTGGTTCGCACAACCATCCAGATATTTCTGCCAAGCCCATTCGTATTTGAATGGCACTAACTGGTTCAAGTCAGCACGGCAGTTGATCATACGTTTATCATCAACCTGTACACGCTGTGCGCCCATCTCAAGTTCTTCAAGACCAGGCGCAACGTCCAGTTGGTCTAGGGAAGCAGATGCTCTTGCCAGTGAATCGGTTGAATTTGATCCTGCGCTTCGAGGGGCTGCAGCGGGTTGTGCAGCTGCCACATTCGACGATGTGTTGCTTGCATCAGATACCATCTGCGGATTAGCCGTTTTTTTCGGCTCGACGGGCGTAGGCTGCTGTTCAGGTGCAGCCGGTTTTTGCGAATCATCTTCGAAATCGTCCCAACTTAGGATAGACATATCAATTCTCTCTAGTTGCTTTATATCTTTTATTAGACATCCAGCAGTGCTGAGATGTCTTACTATACGCTCAATTTGTGTAAACAAAATTAAGTTTTGTCGATGAATGCTCTGAATTTGTTCAGAGATAAATCCCCACTACTTATTTTGTTTACGCTGTTGCTGGCGAACTTTAAACCAGAAATAAGCAATCGGTGCGTAAAAGGTAACGGCAAAGGAAAGGATCAATGCCACAAGTCCTAACATGTAGTTGTGAGTCATATGGGGCATAGGTTTTCCTTTAATTTAAGTCGAGAGGCTTTTCAGCCTCCCATCTTTTTACCACAAGCTTAGTTGAGCTTGATTCGGATAACTCCGACAATGTGAGCGAACATACTCTAACCGATTAAATCGGATGCGAGTGTAGTTGCACACACTGACAGGCTTATCCAACGAGCACATAACTCTCATCAGCATCTCCTTTTTGTAAAAGACGCTTTCAGAGGATGACTCTTTACCTAAACTTTGCTAAAGTATTCTGCGTTAAGTCGTCGAAAATTTAACATCTAGAATACTCTAGCGATTCAGGGAAGTATTTCCTCTGAAAGCTTGGGTTTTCAAACCAATGGTCTGTCAGTTTTGGCAGGCCATTTTTATTGCCTAAAATTTTTCTTTATATCCGCACCTCCTTTGATTTTTCTCAGTTAGTTTGGAATCCCCCTAAATCCCCCTTTTGCAAAGGGGGACTTGCATCCCACCATTTGCTTCGAGAAATCTCCCTCCTTTGAAAAAGGAGGGTCGGGGTGGATTAGAAACCCGTCAGATTACTGACAAGCCTCACAATCAGGATTATCAATTGAACATGCTTGTGGCACTGGCGCTGCTTGAGTGAAACCTTCTTCCTCTACAGGCGCTTCAGGTTTTTTCTCTTCAACCACTGGTGCTGCAACTACAGGAGCCGCAACAGTTGCAGGCTTAACTGCATTCAATGCACCAGTATTAATGGTTGATTTCTCAGCAGAAGTTGCACCTAAGGCACGTAGGTAGTAAGTCGTTTTCAGACCACGTAACCAAGCCATCTTGTAAGTGATGTCCAGTTTCTTACCGTTTGCACCAGCGATGTACAGGTTCAGAGATTGCGCCTGATCGATCCATTTTTGACGACGAGAAGCAGCATCTACGATCCAGCGTGGCTCAACTTCAAACGCAGTCGCAAAGATCGCTTTCAATTCTTCAGGAATACGAGAAATCTTTTGTACTGAACCTTCAAAGTGTTTCAGGTCATTGACCATCACTGCATCCCAAAGACCACGTTCTTTCAACGCACGTACCAGGTACGGGTTGATCACTGTGAATTCACCAGACAGGTTAGATTTCACATACAGGTTCTGGAATGTAGGCTCGATTGACTGAGACACGCCACAAATGTTCGAAATAGTTGCAGTCGGAGCAATCGCCATCACATTCGAATTACGCATACCGTCTTTTTGAACTTTGGCACGTAAAGTGTCCCAGTCCAGACGTTGTGTGCGGTCTACTTCAAACATGCGTTCTGGACGAGTTTTCGCAACCAGGTCAAGTGAGTCGATTGGCAGAATACCTTGATCCCACAATGAGCCTTTGAATGTTTCATACGTACCGCGTTCAACAGCAAGGTCACTTGAAGTTGAAATTGCGTAGTAAGAAATCACTTCCATTGATTCATCAGCAAACTCAACCGCAGCGTCAGAACCGTAAGCCATACCCATTTCGTAAAGCGCATCCTGGAAGCCCATGATACCCATACCGACTGGACGGTGTTTCAGGTTCGAGTTACGTGCTTGTGGAACTGCGTAGTAGTTGATGTCGATGACGTTATCGAGCATACGAACCGCAGTTTTCACTGTACGCGCCAGTTTTTCACGATCCAGCTTGCCGCCTTGGACGTGTTGTACCAGGTTGATCGAACCTAAGTTACATACTGCGATTTCTTCTTTGCTGGTGTTCAGGGTGATTTCTGTACAAAGGTTAGAAGAGTGAACCACACCTACGTGTTGTTGTGGTGAACGCAGGTTACATACGTCTTTAAATGTGATCCAAGGGTGACCTGTTTCAAACAACATAGACAACATTTTGCGCCACAAATCTTTTGCACGGATTTTCTTGTGCAACATATTTGTTTCTTTGGCAATGCTTTCGTAGTAAGCATAACGCTCAGCGAATTCTGCACCAGTCAGATCGTGAAGATCAGGTGTTTCAGAAGGGGTGAACAGAGTCCATTCGGCATCTTCAAATACACGTTGCATGAACAGGTCAGGAACCCAGTTCGCAGTGTTCATGTCGTGAGTACGGCGACGGTCATCACCAGTGTTCTTACGCAGCTCAAGGAATTCTTCGATATCCAGATGCCAGGTTTCCAGGTATGCACATACCGCACCTTTACGTTTACCACCCTGATTTACTGCAACAGCAGTATCGTTGGCAACTTTAAGGAATGGCACCACACCTTGAGACTTACCGTTTGTACCTTTAATGTAAGAGTTCAGGGCACGAACTGGAGTCCAGTCATTACCTAAACCGCCTGCCCATTTAGACAGCATTGCGTTATCACGCATCGCGCCATAGATGTCAAACAGATCATCATCAATTGTAGTTAAGTAGCAGCTAGATAACTGTGGACGTAGCGTACCTGAGTTGAACAGGGTAGGCGTAGACGCCATGTAGTCGAAGCTAGACAATAAGTTATAGAACTCGATTGCACGGTCTTCACGGTTATCTTCGTTCAGGGCAAGACCCATAGACACACGCATGAAGAACAATTGCGGCAATTCGAAACGCACGCCATCTGAGTGGATAAAGTAACGGTCAAATAGGGTTTGCAGACCTAGGTAAGTGAACTGGTTTGAACGTTCTGGTTGAATCGCTGCAGCCAGCTTAGCCAGGTCAAAGTTTAACAATTCAGGTGAAAGAAGCTCTAACTCAATCCCTTTTTTCAGGAAAGTTTCAAGTGCATCACCTTCATTAGTATCAGTGGATAGACCCAAGAACTCTAAACCGGTAGCCACCAGGTCATCACGCAACAGACGTGCAGTCACATAAGTATAGTTAGGTTCTTGCTCAATACGGGTACGAGTTGCCATCATCATTGTGGTAGAGATGTCAGACTCTTTTACACCATTATAAAGGTTTTTTACGGTCTCATCGACAATCGCCTGTACGTCGATCCCTTCAAGGCCTTCAGCAGCACGAGTCACAGTCGCAGTCAATTCGCTTAAGTCAAGCGGCTTTAATTTACCTTCTGCATCAGTGACTTGCAGTGTAGGGTGATGGTTGGCACCTAACTGTTTGCGCGCTTCAGAACGTTGTTCACGGTAGATGACATAGGCACGTGCAACTTTCTGTTCGCCAGTACGCATCAGCGCAAGTTCAACCTGATCCTGAATTTCTTCGATATGGATCGTACCACCCGATGGTAAACGGCGTTTGAATGTATTCAGAACCATTTCCGTTAATTGTTCGATACGGTCGTGTATACGGCTCGAATCTGCACTTTGCTGGCCTTCTACTGCCAAAAATGCTTTTCCAATTGCAACAGAAATTTTTTCTGCATCAAAAGCGGCAACATCACCGGTGCGTTTAATCACCTGAAGTTGACCCGGAGTGGACGTGATTACGCTCATGTTAGCATAGCTCCATTGTCATCTATTTTTATGTTTATGGACCGTTTGAACTGGGCAAAAATCGTGCCACAGTGTTCGAGGAATAAACACAAGACCTAGTGGTTATAAAATTAATTGAACACAAGATACGGGAAAATTTAGGGTAGATCAATATTGACATTTTGCTAAATATTTTTCTGAAGTTTTATCTTAATCTTTTGCAAAAAGATCCCAATTTTTATTGATTCTTGCATAAGCCTTATCCGGCAAGGCATAGCATATCAAAGCTGGCAAAAAGTGCTTATAGATAACATTGTGGATAACTAAAAAGGCCTGAATCAACTAGTCACATTTTGTTCAGATTAAGCTTTAATCGATGCAAATAAGCCGACAAACGGTAGTTAAATGCACATTCGAGTGAAATGTGCACGATAAAATATTACAAAATGCTACTTTGATGTATTGGTTTGGTGAACGCTATCTTGTTTACAATGTAAACGTGTGTATATTGCAAGCATATTAAAAACGTATCTATTGGATTTCAAAAGGATACGTCCGTAGCATGCGTCCATCAAATAAAGGGGCAACACATGAGCCAAGAAGAAAAGTTACCTAAAATTCTAATTGTTGAAGATGATGAGCGTCTTGCTCGTTTAACACAAGAATACCTCATCCGTAATGGTCTTGAGGTTGGGGTAGAGCCGGATGGCAACCGTGCTATTCGTCGTATTATTGCCGAGCAACCAGACATGGTGGTTCTAGATGTCATGTTGCCCGGTGCTGATGGTTTGACCATCTGTCGTGAAGTTCGTCCACATTATCATCAACCGATTTTAATGCTAACTGCACGTACTGAAGATATGGATCAGGTCCTAGGTCTGGAAATGGGTGCAGATGACTATGTCGCTAAACCGGTTCAGCCGCGTGTCCTATTAGCTCGTATTCGTGCTTTATTGCGTCGTACCGACAAGGTGCCTGAAGATGAAGTGGCTCAACGCATCGAATTTGATGACCTAGTGATCGACAATGGTGGTCGTTCAGTGACCTTAAATGGTGAGCTGGTTGACTTTACCAGTGCAGAATATGACCTGTTGTGGCTGCTGGCTTCAAATGCGGGCCGCATCCTGTCACGTGAAGATATCTTTGAACGTCTACGCGGTATCGAATATGACGGCCAAGACCGTTCAATTGATGTGCGTATCTCGCGCATTCGTCCAAAAATTGGTGACGATCCTGAAAATCCAAAACGTATTAAAACAGTACGTAGTAAAGGTTATCTATTCGTCAAAGAAACTAACGGTATCTAATCGGTGCCTTTAGCCGCCTGAATAAACAGGATAATTTATAGGTGTTTAAACACAGTATATTTTTGCGGATATACGCAGGCTTGGTCATGCTTGTGGTCCTGGTGGCAGTATTCAGCTATCTGCTGGTACAGATCATCAACTACCAGCGTGCGCAGGAGTATCGTGAATCCCTGACTGATGGTATGGCATATATTATCAGTGAGGGGGTTGCGAGACAGCCTAATCTGCAGCAAAAGATGGACTGGGTTTCAGATGCGTCTGATCTGTTAGAATTGCCGATCTACTATGTTGAAGCCAGTAAAGTGGATATTACCCGGGCGGAAGGCCGACGTCTGGCTGACCGTAAGGCAGTCGTGCGTTGGGATGCCAAAACCGGGGTAGCTTATATTGTCATTGGGCTACGTGATGATCCAAGTCATTATCTTTATATTAAGGCGGATAATATTACTGAACGTCAGATGAAGGCTTTACCAGTCTTTATTCTGGACTATCTGGTGTACTACCCAGGTCAGGAAAAAGAATACCTGAAGCGAATTCAGGATTATTTCTCTTATCCAATCTCGATCGAAAATGTCCAGAGCCTGCCACTAGATTCCGAGCAGATCGGACGTTTGCGTCTAGATCACAGCATTATCCTATATCGTGACAGTGCCTCAATTCGCGGTACTACGATTTCAATCATTTCTCCTATTCCTAGCTCGACGTCTGAAGTGCTAGTCATGGGGCCAGTGCCGTTATTTAACTGGATGCCATTCCAGTTAGCTGCCGGAATTACCTTATTGAGCTTGTTTGTCTTGAGTCTGGGGATTTATGGTCTGCTGGTGCCAATGCAGCGTAAACTGCGTGAAGTTAGCTATGCCCTGAACAAGATGAAAACCGGGAACATGTCATTGCGTCTTCCGGTAGAGGGTAGTGATGAGATGGCGACGCTGGCTTCCAGCTATAACAATATGTCGGATCATATTCAGCGTCTGATTGAAGCGCAGCGTGAATTGATGCGTGCGGTATCGCATGAGCTGCGTACACCTGTTGCCCGTATCCGTTTTGCAGTGGAAATGATGGCAGATGAAGACGACTATGATTACCGCCTGCAGCAGGTTGAGCAGATCGATAAGGATATTGAAGCCTTAAATACCTTGATCGATGAAATCATGACTTATGCCAAACTGGAACAGGGCATGCCTTCAATTGAATTTGAAGATATTGATCTGTTTGAAGTGTTGGAGCAGGTGGCAGTCGAAACAGATGCTCTAAAAACTGGAAAAGAAGTCGAAGTGCTGCCAATGCCAGTACCTGTAACCGTAGAAGCTGAACGACGTTACCTGCATCGTGTGGTGCAAAATCTGGTGGGTAATGCAGTACGCTACTGTGAGCAGAAAATCCTGATCAGCGGTGGACTAGATGCTAAGGGCATGGCATATATCTGTGTAGAAGATGATGGTCCGGGGATTCCGGAAGCTGACCGCGCTCGTATCTTTGAAGCCTTTGCCCGACTGGATGATAGTCGTACCCGTGCTTCAGGGGGTTATGGTTTGGGCTTGTCTATTGTCAGCCGGATTGCTTACTGGTTTGGTGGAGAGATTCAGGTCGATCAAAGTCCGACACTGGGTGGTGCACGCTTTATCATGATTTGGCCAGCCAGCCGTTACGGTAAAAAAATCAAGCAAAAACCGATCGAAAAGCTGGAAAAAGCTGAAGTGTCAGATCAATCAGAATAAGAGTTTAGGTGAGAAAAAACGATACATAGGTATCGTTTTTTTATGGCTATTTAAAGGGGATTATTCATGGATGGTAGCATCCGGTTCAATCAGTGGCTTGCCTTCTTTCAGGCTGTTTAAGGCATCAGAATTGAAGTTGATCAGTAGCTTGTTATTTTTAACATCTACCTGATAGCTTTGGATTAGCTTTTGGTCACCAGATAAGGTTTCAAGCTTGTACTCATCGGCAATATTCATAATACCGTCTAGGTTAATGCTGGAAGAGGCATAGTCTGTCTGGAAAAGTTTATGAATATCCCCTAAGTCAAAGATTGCATTGCTGGCATCCTGATGTTTTTGGATATAGCTTTCTACATGTCGCATCAATAATTGAGCAAAGAAAAAATAATCAGGTTTATGGGTAAATCGTAGAGACATGCATAGACTCCTTATTGTTACTTTATAAATGTCATAGTGGGTTTAAAAATAGAAATATCATAATCTGAATCAAACTGTTGGACGTGTTGCAAAAATACACAATTGCTCTTTTAAGGCTTACCGAGAGCGGGCAGAAAAGGGCGACTTCTAATTGAATGACAACATTCATGTTAAACATCTTTTAAAAACACACTGATTTTTTCGAGGCATTATGCAAAGGTGAAATGTTTTTGATTGATTCTTTATAAGTTTCTTTTCATGGGGTGGGTAGCCAGCCACTGTACAAGGAGTGAGGCTTAATTAAGCAGGGCTTTAAAAGTCTATCTGGGTTTAGAAAAAAATAATGGAAATTTAAACTTTAATTTAAAAAAACGATCGGTTGAGATTCTCTGAGCTTAAAGCCAGAATAAAATTAGGAATGTCTAAAAAATCATCCAAAAGACTAAGGCTTATAAGCTAGCAAGTGAAATCCAAAATCAGGTACAATTGGCGGGATTAATTTTGTGTTTGGTGTATTTGAAGGCCAATACATACATTCTTTGTTAATAAATCGGCCTGCCAGGAGTTATCCCCGCATGAGTGCCATTACTCCATACGAATGGGCAATTATTGCCTTCGTGATCGGCGTTACATTTTTATGCGTCTTTATGCTCACTGTCCCATTACTCCTCGGGGGTAAATCATGGGGCCGTGCCAAGCAGGAGCAGTTTGAGTCAGGCGTAGTCAGCGCAGGTGGAGCTCGTATCCGCTTGTCTGCGAAATTCTATTTAGTTGCAATTTTCTTTGTAGTCTTCGACCTCGAAGCACTTTACCTGTATGCATGGGCATCTTCTGTTCGTGAAGTAGGTTGGATTGGTTTTGCAACTGCAGCTATCTTTATTTTGGTTTTACTTGTTGGTTTGGTTTACGAATTATCGACAGGCGCACTGAACTGGGCACCTTCAGACAGACGTAAAGCAGCAGGATACAAAGCTAAAATTGGTTCGCCAAATATGGATCTTGCAGAAATTACGCGCTTCAACTCAGTTGAAGAATTGGTTATGGATCCAACTGGTCAAATCCCAGCTCAATCATCTGGTCTTGTGAAAAAATCACAAGTTCAACCCTCTGATAAGGAGTAACTCGGGATGAAATATACATTAACCCGTGCGAATCCGAATGCTGATGAATATCCACTTCAAGAGCGTATCGTTGTAGAAGATCCGCTTCTAGAAGAAGAAGTGAATAAAAATGTGTTCATGACTCGCCTAGAGGATGTAATGCACACAGCAGTGAACTGGGGTCGTAAGAACTCAGTTTGGCCATTTAACTTTGGTACATCTTGCTGCTACGTTGAATATGCAACGACTTTGACCGGTGTACATGACTTGTCACGTTTTGGTGCCGAAGTTATCCGTGCTTCACCGCGTCAGGCAGACTTGATGATTGTAGCAGGTACATGCTTCGTGAAAATGGCTCCGGTAATTCAACGTCTGTATGAACAGATGCTTGAACCGAAATGGGTGATTTCAATGGGTGCGTGTGCGAACTCAGGTGGTATGTACGATATTTATTCAGTCGTACAAGGTGTGGACAAGATTATTCCGGTAGATGTATACGTTCCGGGCTGCCCACCACGTCCTGAAGCATTGATCCAGGCATTAATGCTGTTACAAGACCAAATTCAATTAGAGCGTCGTCCGCTGTCTGCGGTAATCGGTGATGATCTTAAGCCAGTGTATAAGCCAAAGATGATGCCGGAACGTGACCGTAAGAAAGACCAGCGTGTTGCTGTGAAGAACTTACGCTCTATGGATGAAATTAAATAATTTAAACGACCGGTTTTTTGTTGTGCACCCGCTATGGGTGTAGTTGTCGTTTAGGTTGACTGAATTTGTATTAAATAGGAAGCCAAGCCAATGGCTGAAACTGACATTGCTATGCCAGAATCAACAGCAGTTGATTCACGCCCAGCATTTGCCATCATTGAAGAGCTCAAAACCAAGTTTGGTGAGAACTTCTTTGTGCAAACAACTTTCGAGGATTTCCCGACAGTTTGGGTTGAGCGCGCACGTGTACAAGAAGTATTGATGTTCTTGCGTACCGTGCCACGTCCATACGTGATGCTATTCGACTTGTCTGCAGTAGATGAGCGTTTACGTACGCACCGTGACGGTTTGCCTGCGTCAGAATTCACAGTGTTCTATCATTTATTATCTTTAGAGCGTAACTGTGACATTCGTATTAAAGTTGCATTAAGCGACAGCGATCTGAATATTCCGACCGCAACGAATATCTGGCCAAATGCGAACTGGTATGAGCGTGAAGCTTATGACATGTTCGGCATCAATTTCGAAGGGCATCCAATGCTCCGTCGTATCTTGTTGCCAACCTACTGGGAAGGTCATCCGCTACGTAAAGAATATTCTGCACGTGCGACTGAATATACTCCGTATATTCAAGACAAAGCCAAGCAGGACTTTGAACAGGAACATCTACGTTTCGTGCCAGAAGACTGGGGTCTGAAGCGCGGTAATGCAGATGAAGATTTCATGTTCCTGAATTTGGGTCCTAACCACCCGTCTGCGCACGGTGCGTTCCGTGTAATTTTGCAGTTGGATGGTGAAGAAGTGAAAGACTGTGTGCCAGATATCGGCTATCACCACCGTGGTGTGGAAAAGATGGCTGAACGTCAAACTTGGCATTCATTCATTCCGTATACTGACCGTGTGGACTATTTGGGTGGTTGTGCTCAAAACATGCCGTATGTGATGGGTGTGGAACAATTGGCAGGCATTACTGTGCCAGACCGCGCACAATGTATCCGTGTCATGATGTCGGAATTGTTCCGTATCAATAACCACTTGCTATACATCGGTACTGCGATTCAGGATGCCGGCGGTATGACCCCTGTATTCTATATGTTCGCTGACCGTCAGAAAGTGTATGACATTGTGGAAGCGATTACTGGTTACCGTATGCATCCAGCATGGTTCCGTATCGGTGGTACTGCACATGACTTGCCAAACGGTTGGGAAAAACTGGTTCGAGACTTGCTCGACTGGATGCCTAAGCGTTTGAACGAATACTATACTGCAGCACTGAAAAACTCTGTATTTGTGGGTCGTACCCGTAATGTGGCTCAGTACGATGCGAAATCTGCATTGGCATGGGGTGTAACAGGTACTGGTCTGCGTGCGACAGGTATCGACTTTGACGTGCGTAAATACCGTCCATACAGTGGTTATGAAAATTACGACTTCGAAGTACCGGTTGAGTACGAAGGCGATGCATATGCTCGTGTGATTGTTCACTTCCGTGAAATCGAACAGTCACTGAAAATCATTAAGCAGTGTCTAGAGAATATGCCATCTGGTGCGTACAAAGCGGACCATCCGCTGGCTGTTCCACCACCAAAAGACAAAACATTACAAGATATTGAAACCTTGATTACGCACTTCTTGAGCGTTTCTTGGGGTCCTGTAATGCCTGCAGGTGAATCATCTGTGATGGCAGAAGTGGTGAAAGGTGCGTCGACTTATTATCTGACTTCAGACAAGTCAACCATGAGTTACCGTACCCGTATTCGTACACCAACTTTCACGCATTTACAGCAAATGCCTTCTGTGATTAACGGCAGTCTTGTATCTGACTTAATCATTTATTTAGCGACAATCGACGTCGTAATGGCTGACGTGGATCGCTAAGGGGTAAACGCATTATGATGATTTTGACTGATAAAAAGCCACGTGTGAATGTTGAAGGGATTTTAACTTCGGAAGAAATCCACGAAATTGAACATCACATTGGGCATTACCCTTACCCACGTGCAGCGTGTCTTGATGCGCTGAAGTGTGTACAACGCCGTAATGGCTGGGTAGACGATGCTCAAATGAATGCCATCGCGCAAATGCTCAGCATGAGCCTTGCCGATTTGGAAGGGGTTGCAACGTTCTATAACCGTATTTACCGTCAGCCAGTGGGTCGTCACGTAATTTTACTGTGTGACTCAATTGCATGTTTCTTGATGGGTGCGGAGACTTTAGCAGAAGCATTCCAGCGTGAATTGGGTATCCAGTTCGGCCAAACCACAGCGGATGGCCGTTTTACCTTGCTTCCAATTTGCTGCCTAGGTAACTGTGACAAAGGTCCAACCCTCATGATTGATGAAGACACTCACGGTCTCGTGGAAGTAACATCAATTAAACAGTTATTGGAGAAGTATGTATGAATACCGAACCAAAACCAATTTATGGCGACGGTAACCCGGAAACGCATCCACTGACTTGGCGTCTAAGCAAACAGGCGAATGTCCGTCACGTTGATGACTACGAAGCGCTTGAAGGCTATGCAGGCTTTAAAAAAGCCCTGTCTATGACACCGAAAGAAGTGCTGGAAGTTGTAAAGGCTGCAACCGTAAAAGGTCGTGGTGGTGCAGGCTTCCCGGCAGGGATCAAATGGTCGCTGATGGCGCCAAATGACAATTCAGGTCCACGTTACCTGATTTGTAATGCCGATGAGATGGAACCAGGTACCTTCAAAGACCGTCTGTTGATGGAAGATCTTCCGCATCAGCTGATCGAAGGTATGCTGATTGCAGCTTATACCCTTGAAGCAACTCAAGGTTATATCTTCATCCGTGGTGAATACATCGAAGCGGCGAAGTACCTGAACGAAGCACTTGAGCAGGTTCGTGCCAAAGGTTACCTGGGTGACAACATCCTGGATTCTGGCTGGAGCTTCGAGTTACACGTGCATACCGGTGCGGGTCGTTATATCTGTGGTGAAGAAACTGCATTGATTAACTCGCTTGAAGGTCGCCGTGCAAACCCGCGTACCAAACCGCCATTCCCGCAGGTTGCAGGTGCTTGGGGTCGTCCTACGATCGTGAACAACGTAGAGACCTACAACAACTTGCCAGCCATCATGTTGCGTGGTCCAGAATGGTACATCGGTCTGTCTGCAGGTAAATCGAAGGATCCTGGCACAAAAATTTATGGTGCTTCAGGTAAGGTGAAATTCCCAGGTCTATGGGAACTGCCATTCGGTACCACTGCACGTGAAGTGATTGAAGAACATGCCGGTGGTATGCGTGACGGCCTGAAGCTGAAAGCATGGTTACCCGGTGGTGCATCAACTGACTTCCTGGCTGCCGAGCATATCGATCTTCCGATGGATGCGGAAAGCATCATGAAAGCAGGTTCACGTTTAGGTACCTGTCTATTGATGGTGGTTGATGAAACTCAATGTATGGTTTCAGCGACTCGTAACCTCGAAGAATTCTTTGCGCGTGAATCATGTGGCTGGTGTACACCTTGCCGTGATGGCTTACCTTGGGCGGTGAAAGCGCTTAAAGCACTTGAAGATGGTACTGGCAAGAAAGAAGATATCGATCACTTACAAGAACTGACTCGTAAGCTTTGGATTGGTAAAACTTTCTGTGCTCACGCACCAGGTGCTATGGAACCGTTAATGGGCGCACTCAAACATTTCCGTGGCGAATTTGAAGCGAAAGTCGTAAATGCTGCCGCTCAAACCCGCAACGTAGAACAAGCTTAAGGAATTCGACTATGGCTACAATTCATGTCGATGGAAAATCGTATGAAGTCAACGGCTCGGAAAACTTGCTGCAAGCATGTTTGAGTCTTGGCATCGACATCCCATACTTTTGTTGGCATCCATCCTTAGGTTCTGTCGGTTCTTGCCGTCAATGTGCTGTGACTCAATACGCGAATCCAGAAGATACGCGTGGTCGTTTGGTCATGTCATGTATGACACCGGCTGCTGACAATACCTACATCTCGATTGAAGACAAAGAAGCAAAAGATTTCCGTGCTTCTGTTGTTGAATTCTTGATGACCAATCACCCGCACGACTGTCCAGTCTGTGAAGAGGGTGGCCACTGTCACCTGCAAGATATGACCGTGATGACACAACATGACCGTCGTCGTTACCGGTTCACCAAGCGTACGCATTACAACCAAGAACTTGGTTCGTTCATTGCGCACGAGATGAACCGTTGTATCGCATGTTACCGTTGTGTTCGTTATTACAAAGACTATGCGGGCGGTACGGATTTCGGCGTATATGCAAACGCTTCTCGCGTTTATTTCGGTCGTCCGGAATCAGGTACTTTGGAATCTGAATTCTCAGGTAACCTGACTGAAGTTTGTCCGACTGGTGTATTCACCGATAAGACTCACTCAGAACGCTATAACCGTAAATGGGACATGCAGTACGCGCCAAGCGTATGTCATGGCTGTTCTTCAGGTTGTAACATCTCTCCAGGTGAGCGTTATGGTGAGCTTCGTCGCGTTGAAAACCGTTTCAACGGTGAAGTTAACCAATACTTCCTGTGCGATAAAGGCCGTTTCGGTACCGGTTATGTAAACCGTAAAGACCGTCCGCGTCAGCCACAGTTCCGTACTGGCACGAATGTAGAAACTGTTTCTGTTGATACAGCATTGGATACCGTAATTGCGAAAATCCAAGGCAAAAAAGTACTGGGGATCGGTTCACCACGTGCATCGCTTGAAGCTAACTTCGCACTACGTGAGTTAGTTGGTCAAGACAATTACTCAACCGGTATGGCTCAAAAAGAGCAAAATTTGGTTGAGCTGGCTGCATCGATCATGCAAACCGAAGGTGTTTATAACCCGAACATGCGTGAAATCGAAAGCTATGATGCGGTACTCATTCTGGGTGAAGATCTGACTCAAACTGCGCCACGTATGGCTTTATCTGTTCGCCAAGCTGCGAAAAATAAAGGCAAGGAAATGGCTGCAGAGCGCCGTACCCAAGAATGGCTGGCTGAACCTGTACAACGTATTGCCCAAGATGCGAAATCTCCGATTTACATTCTGGCTGCAACACAAACACGTTTGTCTGACGTTGCGGAAGGTGAAGTGGTTGCTTCTCCAAATGACATCGCACGTTTAGGCTTCGCGATTGCTGCGGGTGTGAAAGGTGAAGTCATCACTGGTCTTGATGACGATGCGAAAGCATTTGCACAAACCATTGCAGATACGCTGAAAGCTGCCAAGAAACCACTGATCATCTCTGGTACAAGTCTACAAGACGCAACCATCATGGAAGCTGCTGCACAAGTAGCACAAAACCTGGGTAATGCGGGCTTGACCTTGACTGTTCCTGAAGTGAACTCAATGGGGCTGGCAATCTTCGGTGGTCAAAGCCTTGAGCAAGCATTTGCACAAGACTATGACACTGTCCTAATTGTAGAAAACGATCTTTACCGTCGTTTACCAGCGGCTCAGGTTGATGCTGCGCTTGCAGGCAAACAGGTGATCGTATTGGATCACTCTGAAACTGCGACTGTGAAGAAAGCGAACATCGTATTGTCTGCTGCCTCATTTGCTGAAGGTGATGGTACTGTCGTTTCTCAAGAAGGCCGTGCACAACGTTTCTATCAAGTGTATGACCCTAACTACTACAACCCGGAACTGGCAATCAAAGAATCTTGGCGCTGGTTACACGCACTGGAAACAGGCGTACAAGGCAAAGCGATTTCTTGGACAGTACTGGATGATGTCATCGAGTCAGTAGCAAGCAATGTTCCTGCACTTGAAGGTATTCTGGATGTAGCACCAGATGCGGGCTTCCGTGTACATGGTCTGAAAGTGGCACGTGAACCACGTCGTTACTCAGGCCGTACTTCGATGCGTGCGCCATTGTCTGTCCACGAGCCGAAACAGCCAACCGATATCGATTCTGCATTAACATTCTCTATGGAAGGTTATGTGGGTAATGAAACACCATCTCCACTGATTCCATTTGCCTGGTCTGCAGGCTGGAACTCACCACAAGCCTGGAACAAATACCAGGATGAAGTGGGCGGTCACTTAAAAGGCGGTGATTCAGGCGTTCGTTTATTCGACCGTTTACCAAAGCGTCCAGCGCGTAGCTTCGTCGCACCAGCACCTGTGCTCGTAAATGCTGAAAGCTTCCGTCTGGTACCAATGCATCACATTTTTGCATCTGGTGAGTTCATGATCAAAACTCCGGCAATGGAATCACGTATTCCTGACGCAGTATTTGCAGTGGGCGAACAGGATGCTACACGCTTGAACCTGCAAGACGGTCAGAAGATCACTGTGAAAGCAGGCGAGACTTCAATTGTTCTTCCTGTACAAGTGATTGAATACTTACCAACAGGTTATATTGGCTACCCAATTGGTCTTGCACCAACGGTATCTCTTGCAGAGCCTGTTTCAGTCGCGGTAGGAGCGTAATTCATGGAACAAGAATTAATCCGTCAAACGCCGCTGTGGGCTGAAAACTGGCCAATCGCCTATTCAGTACTTCAAGCGATCGTGATCTTACTGGTTGTAGTACTGATCGCTGCGTTGATGTCTTTTATTGAACGTCGTTTACTCGGCTTGTGGCAAGACCGTTACGGTCCGAACCGTGTAGGTCCGGGCGGTATGTTCCAGATTGTTGCCGACATGCTGAAAATCATGTTCAAGGAAGACTGGACACCAAAATTTGCCGATAAATTGACTTTCCGTATGGCTCCAGCAGTTGCGATGGCAACTGCGGTGCTGTCGTTCATGGTTATTCCTGTGTCACCTTATCTAGGTGTTGCAGACATGAGTATCGGTCTGTTGTTCTTCATGGCAATGGCAGGTATTGCGGTATATGCAGTACTATTTGGTGGTTGGTCTTCTAACAACAAATACGCATTGCTTGGTGGTCTACGTTCAGCAGCGCAAACTATTTCTTATGAAGTGTTCCTGGGTATTTCACTGATGGGTGTAGTGGCAATTGCCGGTTCATTCAACATGCGTGAGATCGTAGAAGCACAGAAAGATGTATGGTTTATTATTCCTCAGTTCTTAGGCTTCCTGATCTTCGTGGTTGCAGGTGTTGCGGTAACTCACCGTCACCCATTTGACCAACCAGAAGCGGAACAGGAACTGGCGGAAGGTTACCACGTAGAATATGGCGGTATGAAATGGGGGATGTTCTTCGTTGCGGAATACGTAAACGTAGTACTGATCTCTGCATTGATCGTAACCCTGTTCTTCGGTGGCTGGTTAGCACCATTTGGTCTTGATTTCCTTCCACCCGCATTCTGGTTCATTATTAAAACAGCATTCTTCGTAATGATGTTTGTATTGGCGCGTGGTTCTTTAATGCGTCCACGTTATGACCAGGTGATGAACTTTGGTTGGAAAATTTGCTTGCCATTGGCGTTGGTTAACCTTTTGGTGACTGGTGCTGTGATTCTGTTGAATCAGGCCTAAGACAGCAGGGAGAACAAAATGTTTAAATTTCTAGCTGGATTCGGGTCAATCGTTCGTACGTTGTTCATGGTATTTACCCATGCAACGCGCAAACGTGACACCATTTTATATCCGGAAGTGCCAGCCGAAGAAATCGTGCCACCACGTTTCCGTGGTCGTATCGTGTTAACGCGTGACCCAGATGGCGAAGAGCGTTGTGTGGCATGTAACCTGTGTGCGGTTGCATGTCCGGTAGGCTGTATTTCACTACAAAAAGCAGAACGTGAAGATGGTCGTTGGTATCCGGAATTTTTCCGTATCAACTTCTCTCGCTGTATTTTCTGCGGTATGTGTGAAGAAGCATGTCCTACGACTGCGATTCAAATGACACCAGATTTCGAATTGGGCGAATATGTTCGTCAAGACTTAGTCTACGAAAAAGAACACTTGCTGATTTCTGGTCCTGGTAAATATCCTGACTATAACTTCTACCGTGTCACCGGTATGGCAGTTGCTGGTAAGGACAAAGGTCAGGCACAACGTGAAAGTGCACCTGTTGATGTACGGAGTCTATTACCATGATGTGGCCATTTTATTTAATGGCCCTTGTGGCCATCGTCTCTACAGTTCGTGTGGTAACTAACACGAACCCGGTACATGCTTTATTAAGCCTGATCGTTTCACTCCTTGCTGTAGCAGGGCTGTTCCTGATCGTGGGTGCACCATTTGCGGGTGCGCTTGAAGTCATCGTTTATGCTGGCGCGATCATGGTGTTATTCGTGTTCGTGGTAATGATGCTGAACTTGGGCGAACAGACTGTTGCTCAGGAACGCAAATGGTTGACTTCATCAGCGTGGGCTTATCCGGCATTGATGAGCTTCCTAATTGGTCTGATCTTGGTTTGGGTACTTAAATCAGATTACGTGCAGCCTTCAATGGTGATGGGCACAGAAATGGTCGGTCCTAAAGCGGTAGGTCAATCACTCTTTACGCAATACTTATTGTTGGTAGAAGTTGCCGCGATGTTATTGCTTGCATCACTTGTTGCAGCATTCCATTTGGGTAAACGTGAACCAGGTGCAGAAGAGGAACAACAATAATGGGCAACATCCCTTTAGAGCATGGTTTGATCGTTGCATCCATTCTTTTTGCACTGGGTTTTTACGGTGTAATGGTGCGACGCAACCTGCTATTCATTTTAATGAGCCTTGAAATCATGATGAATGCTGCTGCTTTGGCATTCGTCCTGGCGGGCAGTGCATGGGCACAGCCTGATGGTCAAATCATGTTTATCCTGATTCTGACCCTTGCTGCGGCAGAGGCGTGTATCGGTCTTGCGATCGTCCTTCAGTTCTATCATCGCTTCCATCATCTGGATGTGGATGCTGCTAGTGAGATGCGCGGATGAGTTATTTATATCTAACAATTTTATTCCCGCTCATTGGCTTCGTCCTTTTAGCGGCAGGGCGTCATAAGCTTCCTGAAACAGTTGCAGCCATTATTGGTGTAGGGGCTGTGGGGTTATCGGCATTGTTCGCACTCATTGCGGGTATGGACTTTGTCAACAATGGTTCTACCGCGGTGGTGCAACCTCTTTGGACCTGGTTCAATGTCGGTGGTTTTGCACCGGGCATCAGCCTGCACCTGGACGGTTTGTCTCTGTTGATGCTGGGCATGGTGACAGGCGTTGGTTTCCTGATCCATATCTTTGCATCATGGTACATGCGCGGTGAACAAGACTTCGCACGTTTCTTCTCTTACTTCAACCTGTTCGTTGCAAGCATGTTATTGCTGGTACTGGGTGACAACCTGGCGTTGTTATTCCTGGGTTGGGAAGGTGTAGGTCTGTGTTCTTATCTGCTGATTGGTTATTACTACCAAAATCCTGCAAACGGTGTGGCAGCGATCAAGGCATTTACCGTTACCCGTATTGGTGACGTATTCCTGCTGATTGCCATGTTCTTGCTGTTCCAGCAATTCGGTACGCTAAATACTCAGTACATCGTAGAAAATGCTGCGGTTGTGATGACTCAAAGCTCATCATTGACCATCTGGACTGCGTTAATGCTGTTCTTGGGTGCTGCTGGTAAATCTGCGCAGATCCCGTTACAAACATGGTTGGCAGATGCGATGGCAGGTCCGACTCCTGTTTCTGCATTGATCCACGCTGCAACAATGGTAACTGCGGGTGTTTACCTGTGCTGCCGTCTGTTCACAGTATTTGAACTTGCACCTGAAGTAATGATGTTCATCTCGATTACTGGTGCGGTGACATTGCTGGTGGCTGGTTTTGCTGCATTGGTACAAACAGACATCAAACGTATTCTGGCTTACTCAACGATGAGTCAGTTGGGCTATATGTTTATGGCTGTAGGTGCTGAAGCATACCAGGCGGGTCTGTTCCATATGCTGACTCACGCATTCTTCAAGGCATTATTATTCTTGTCTTCTGGTGCAGTGATTCTGGCTTACCACCACGAACAAAATATCTTCAAGATGGGCGGTCTGTTCTACAAGAACAAATTCCTGTTTGCATGTTTCGCCATTGGTGGCGGTGCATTGGCTGCAATTCCATTCATCACTGTGGGCTTCTTCTCAAAAGATGCAATCCTGGGTGCGGTTTGGGTACAAGGCCAATCAATCGCAGTTTACAGCACACTTTACTGGGTGGGTGTAATCGGTGCGTTCCTGACTTCGATCTATACATTCCGTCTGATCTGGGTGGTATTCTTCGGTAAAGAAAACACACCTTACCATGCAATCAAGGGTGTAACTTACTGGGGTCCATTGGCAATTCTTGCAGTACTTTCAACTTTCGTTGGTGCAGCATTAAAAGCACCTGTGGAAAGCATTTTAAATGCAGCTAAACTTCCTGCATTTGAAATTCCGGAAGCGCTTGAACATGGCATGCATACTGCAGAATACACAGCAGTAGGTATTGCACTGGTAGGTCTTGCAATTGGCGTGGTGCTGTTTGCTTTTGCTTACAACGCTGTGAAATCTTTTGCGAAAACTTCTCTGGGTGCGGGCCTTGCCAACATCTGCCGTAATGCACTTGGTTTCGACAAGCTGTATGACATCGTTTTTGTGAAGCCTTATTTGTTCTTCGCGAAACTGTTCGGCCGTGATCCGATTGATGGCTTCTGGCTGGTGCTGCCTGCACTGGTTAAAGGTGGTCATAGCTTTACCAGTTCACGTCAAACAGGTTCACTGCGTGAATATGCATCTAGTATGGGGCTCGGTGTCGTTGTCCTACTGATGATCTTGCTCGTGATTCAGGTAGTGGGGAAATAAAATGGAAGCTCCAAACAATATTATTTTGCCGGCTCTGATCCTCATTCCGTTCATTGCAGGTTTTATTTGCTGGTTGGTCGATAAACTCGACCAACACCTTCCGCGTTATATCGCGCTGATTGGTATGTTAGTGACGCTGGTCTTGACCATCGTCCTTTGGCAGTCGGGTACTTATAACTATGAACTTGGCGGTGCGGCTCCTACGTGGGCAGCCGAGTTTAAATTGCCTTGGATTCAAACCCTGGGCATTAACATTCACCTTGCGGTGGATGGTTTATCTTTACTGATGGTTGGCTTGACTGCACTCCTTGGTGTGCTGGCAGTAGGCTGTTCGTGGGGTGAGATTCAGAAAAACGTGGGTTTCTTCCACTTGAACCTTTTATGGTCTCTGGGTGGTGTAATCGGTGTATTCCTGGCGATTGACCTGTTCCTGTTCTTCTTCTTCTGGGAGATGATGCTGGTGCCGATCTACTTCCTGATCGCACTTTGGGGTCATAAAGGGGCAGAAGGCAAGTCACGTGTATATGCTGCAACCAAGTTCTTCATTTACACACAGGTAGCTGGTTTAGTCATGCTGATTGGTATCCTTGGTCTGGTGACTGTAGGCTACACCATGACTGGTCAAATCCGTTTCGACTACAACTACCTGATGGGTGTAGCGAACATGCTGGATACACAAGCACCAGCAGTTGCTTATGCATTCATGATCTGTCTATTTATCGGTTTTGCGGTAAAACTTCCAGTTTTCCCATTACACGGCTGGTTACCAGATGCGCATGCACAAGCACCAACAGCGGGTTCTGTTGACCTTGCAGGTATCTTGATTAAGACAGCTGCTTATGGTCTGATCCGTTTCGTGATTCCATTCTTCCCGGCGGCTTCTGCACAGTTTGCAGACATCGCGATCATTTTCGGTTTAATCGGTATCTTCTACGGTGCTTGGTGTGCTTTCCAGCAAACCGATATGAAACGTTTATTGGCGTATACGTCTATTTCACACATGGGCTTCGTTTTACTTGCAATTTATGCAGGTAACATCCTGACCTTCCAAGGTCTGATGATCATGATGCTGGCTCACGGTCTGTCATCTGCAGCGCTGTTCATTATGTGTGGTCAGGTGTACGAACGTGTTCATACACGTGATATGCGTTTGATGGGTGGTATTCGTGGTCAGTTCCCATACCTTGCATTCTTCCTGATGTTCTTCATCGCGGCGCTTGTCGGTATTCCAGGTCTAGGTAACTTCATTGGTGAGTTCCTGATCCTGATGGGTTCATTCGGTAAATTCCCTGCATTCACAATCCTCGCTGCAATCAGCCTGGTATTTGCGGGTCTGTACGGTTTGATTCTGATCCATAAAGCGTTGTTTGGTGTTCCAAACGAAGAGCAAAAACAGCACTACACAAATCCGTTAAAAGATTTAAATGCACGTGAAGTGGTAATTTTGCTGATCTGTGCATTTGGTCTAGCATGGCTTGGTCTATACCCACAAAGCTTCCTTGACGTTTCTAACTCAAGCATGGCGTGGTTAGCGAATAGCTACATTCCTGTGTCTGAAGCAGCTGATGCTGTGCAGCAAGCTGCCGTTTCAGCTGAAAATGTGGAGATCCAATAAGCCATGAACTTCACAATGTCTTTTTCTGAGCTTATGCCTCTAGCACCTGTGATGATCGTGTCATTGACTGCGATCGTCGTGATGTTGCTTACTGCAATTAAGCGTAACCATAACTTAGTTGCGACTACGACAGTCATTGGTCTAAACCTGGCGGCGTTGTACATTCTGTTCGTTCTGTTAGCGGGTCAATTTGCACCTGCCAATGTAATGAATCTGTTCCTCGTAGATCCGTTTACGATGCTGTATCAGTTTGTGATTATTGTGGCTGCACTGGCGTGCAGTACCTTGTCACATGCTTATATTGAAACCTATAAAGATAACCGTGAAGAACTATACATCCTGATGCTGACCTCCGTTGCCGGTGCGATGCTGATGGTGGCAAGTTCTCACTATGCATCTTTCTTCATTAGCCTTGAGCTCATGTCGATCCCTGTATACGGCTTATTGGCGTATACACATCAGCGTTCTCAATCGCTTGAAGCAGGTGTGAAATATCTGGTGCTTTCAGCAACTGCATCTGCAATGTTGTTGATGGGTATGGCATATGTTTATGCATATACAGGTTCTCTAAGCTTTGTCGCTGAACCAGGCAAACTGTTAACTGCATTCAGTCAACCTGCTGTAGTAATTGGTCTGGCACTGATCGTATTCGCTGTGGGCTTTAAACTGTCACTGGCTCCATTCCACAAATGGACACCAGACGTATACGCAGGTGCTCCAGCACCAGTTGCAACTTTCCTTGCAACTGTGTCTAAAGTGGCAATGCTGGGTCTGTTCGTACGTTATGTATTGTCTTCTGGCTTAATCCTGTCAGATAGCTTCGTAACTATCATCAGCGTGATTGCAGTACTTTCCATCATTGTAGGTAACTTGCTTGCAGTGAAACAGGTGAACTTGAAACGTATCTTGGCATACTCTTCAATTGCTCACTTCGGTTATGTACTGGTTGCGATCGTATCTGCACGTAATACTGACTTTTTACAGGTTCAAGGTTTCGCGACTTTTGAAAGTGTAAACGTCTATATCATCACGTATGTATTGACTACGATTGGTGCTTTCGGTGTGGTAACGCTGATGTCTAGTCCGTATAACAATACAGATGAAGCAGGTAGCCTGGCGGAGTACCGCGGTCTGTTCTGGCGCCGTCCAGTATTGACTGCTGTATTAACTGTGATGATGCTGTCTCTAGCAGGTATTCCATTAACAGCGGGCTTCATCGGTAAGTTCCTGGTAGTGAAAACTGCGGTAGCAGGTGAGTCTTGGTTCCTTGCTGCGATGGTCATCCTGGGTTCAGGTATTGGTCTGTACTACTACCTGCGTGTGATGGTTGTCATGTATATGACTCCACCAGAAACACCACGTCTTGATGCTGTAAATCACTGGGGACAAAAAGTCGGCGGTATCATGGTATTGCTTGTCGCATTACTGGTACTGGTGATCGGTGTTTATCCAGATCCGATCATTGCGCTGTCTCGCTATGCATTCTTCGCAATGTCGCCTGAATTACAACAGTTTATTTTCACTTTGGTTCAAAGTGGTTTTAACTAATTCAGCGCAAGTTTGAAGTTATTACAAAAAAGCCTCCACGATTGGGGGCTTTTTTAGTTAAACAAATCCGGAAAAGTCTTTATAATAGCGGAAATTTATCTTTAACCTTCTAGGTGTTCTCCCGTGGCAATCCATGAAATCCGTCATCCTTTAATTCGACATAAACTCGGTTTACTGCGTCGTGCTGACATTAGTACCAAGAACTTCCGTGAGCTAGCTCAGGAAGTGACTATGCTTTTGACTTATGAAGCGACCAAGGATCTTCCTGTCGTTGAGCATGAGATTGACGGCTGGAACGGACCGGTAACTGTAGACCGTATTGCAGGTAAGAAAATTACTGTTGTGCCAATTCTACGTGCGGGCATTGGTATGCTGGATGGTTTCCTGAATCTGATTCCAAGTGCCAAAGTCTCTGTACTGGGTCTGGAACGTGATGAAGAAACCCTACAGGCACGTACTTACTATAAAAAACTGGTTCCAGACGTACAAAACCGTCTTGCGATGATCATTGATCCAATGCTGGCGACTGGTTCTTCTCTGGTTGCTGCGATTGACGTATTGAAAGCCAGCGGCTGTAAAGATATTCGTGTGATGGTTTTGGTTGCAGCGCCAGAAGGCATTCAACGTGTAGAAGCCGCGCATCCAGATGTGGTGATCTTTACTGCATCGGTAGATGAAGGTTTAAACCAAGATGGTTATATTGTGCCTGGCTTGGGTGATGCAGGCGATAAAATTTTTGGTTCAGTGCAAAAAGATTAAGCCGAATGTCGGTGAAAAAGAGGCATTAACTGCCTCTTTTTTATATACTCATATAAAGTGCAGCTCGTAAAAGGTTAAGCCATGAAATCTGAACAATATCAAGGGAAAATCAAACAATATAATGCCGAAAAAGGCTATGGATTTATTGCCGCACCTGAAGGTGAGGTATTTTTTCATATCTCGGATTTCCCAGCCGATTCAGGTGAACCGAAGCGCAATGACCGGGTAAAATTCAATGTGGTCCAGAATGGGGATCGCTATAAAGCCATTAAAATTGAACGTGTAGAAGATAAATCGAAGAAAGCCAAAAAAGCCAAAGCGGTAGCAGTCAATACTTCGATTACATCAGCACTATTGTCGAATTTAAAGCGTTAATATTTACTTGGAAAATTCATTTAAAAGAGGGCCTTAGGGCCACTGCTGTCCCATAGTTTGCTTTAAATAAAAAAACCTGAGTCCTAACAGTTAAAATATGAGTGCAAACAAACACTTTAACGACCAGGATTCAGGTTTTGTCACATCAGAATACCGTATTTCAT
>NZ_JAALGV010000137.1:0-3202 GCF_011174875.1 Acinetobacter sp. GFQ9D191M | reverse complement strand
AAGTGTCAACAGACCCTAGTTAATTCATCAATACCCGCTGTATATAAATTATCTGAGTTCTTGTCGATATAAGATTTATCCCCTTCAACATACGCTAATACTGTTACACGATTGTCAGCAGGACGTGGATCTTGTGTTTGTAATTCCACACTACATTCGCCATTTACAGTTGAACAGTTAGGTGTAATACTACCACCCTCTGTATTAAAACTTACGACTGTACCATCTGGTACTTTATTTCCTACACGATCACGTAGTCGAGCTGTGATAGTAGCTTTATCCCCATCTACATTCCACTGTAAAGCATTTTTACTTACAGAAAGACTAAAACCATTTTGTGTTACACGGCCTGTTGCTACTGAAACATCTTTAGATAATGCAGTAACCTGTGAGTCACTTACTAAAGTCGCCTTAATTTCTACAGGGCCAGGAATACTTCCTGGGAATACATCAACAATAACTCGCCCTTGATCATCAGACTTAATTATTTTACTTGTTTTATTATTTAAAGAAACAAATGAAAAATCATTTGGTGCGTAAACTAGCTCAACGTTCACATCCTGATTACGTGCAGGAATGTTGTTTGAATATACTGTAAATTCAACTTTTCCAGATGAACTTGATCCACTACTTAGAATGCCTAATTTTAACTCTCCAGAAGTATAAACTATGGAGTTTGCCTTAATCGCATTAATATTCACATTTTGAGTTGTAGTGACAGCCCCATTGTTTGCTAAAAGTGTTAATTTTTGAGTACCAGTACATAATTGACCACCGCTTGAAATAGCAGTATAGATAGTTTCAACAATCCCTTGATTAGAAAAAATTTCATTCGTGCTAAATGTTCCACATTCAGCTTCAAAGTTAACCTTAATATTGTTTAAAAGTACACCAGTATTTTTATCAACAGTATTTGCAGTTAATCTAACTGAGCCACCCGCTTCAATTGATGTACTTTCTAATTTAACGTTATCAAACTTAGTTTGTAATTGACCAATAGTGAAGTTTGTTGCCGCGGATTGAGCAGTATTTTCATTCATCTCAGCTGCAGCTGAAATTTTATACGCACCTGTTATTTGATCATCAACTGGTTTAATTGCAATGACAGCGACACCATTCATATCTGTCAATACAGAAGCATTGCTAGTACTAAATGCAATTCCTTCACCTGAAAAAGTAACTAATACACCACTTAAAGGTGATTTATTTTCATCTGTCACTTTAACTTGCGCAATAGCACCAGCACTTGTAATTACTGTAGTTATTTTGCCATTCTCATCAATGATTTCTACATTACTAATATTAAGTTTAGAAACTTCAGGATTTTCAATACCATTATCTGAACCTCCCCCAGTATTACCGGAATTTGATCCACTATTATAATATCCGTCACTACCACCACCGCCGCAGCCGGCCAACATTAGTGCAAAAGTAAGAGCAGATAACTTCATACTTAATTGTTTACTAATCATTTAAATCCCCAAGTCCCTCTATCTTCAGAGTTTGTTATCAATCTTTATTTAATTATGCGTTATGTAACCACAGTTGAGCTTTTATGTAAATAAAGGTAAGCCAAATGTTTTGTATGCTAGCTTATAACAATCAAATAAATTTGATAAGAGCAATAAATGTACGACTTAATCATTATCGGCGCAGGCACAGCAGGAATTAGTGCTTATAAAGAAGCTATTAAATATACCCAAAATATTTTAATTATTAATGCCGGTTCATGGGATACAACATGTGCTCGTGTAGGCTGTATGCCGAGCAAGCTTCTGATTTCTTCTGCTAACCGTATGCATGAGATAAAAACTGCAGAAAATCTCGGATTACAGCATGATGCCGTAATAAATACCTCCACCGTTATGGATCGCCTACATAAGCTTCGTGATCATTATATTCGGGCCACTTTAAAAGAAGTAGAACAATGGGATTCAACTCATAAGGTATCAGGGCACGCAAAATTTACCAATGCTCAAACAGTCCAAGTAGAAGGAAAATCTTATCAAGCTAAAAGTTTTATTATTGCAGTAGGCTCTCGACCAAATTTTGATGCTACCTTAAAAGATGAACTAGGCGATAAACTCCTGACATCTGATGAAATCTTTGAACTTACACAGCTACCTAAATCCTTAGCAGTGATTGGTAGTGGCGTTATTGCAATTGAATTGGCTCAAGCCATGCAACGTTTAGGGGTACGTACTACTATGTTTGCTCGTAGTCAGAAAATAGGTGCACTCACCAGTCCAACTCTACAAGCTTTGGTTAGAGAGCAATTAAATAACGAGCTGAATATCAAATTTAAAACTTTACCTAATCAAGTCAAACTCCTTACTGATCAGGTAAAAATTGACTATATAGAGAATGATCAAAAACAAAGTCTTGAAGTAGATTATGTACTCTCAGCTACTGGACGTAGTTCTAATTTAGATCGATTAGGTTTGGAAAAAATTAATCCTGAATTCCAAGATGTTAAAAAGCTACCTATTAATAAAAAAACCAAGCAATTAGAAAACTTGCCTATTTTTATTGTTGGCGATGCAGCCCCTGATGTCCCAATTCAACATGAAGCTGCCCATAATGGTAAAGAAGTGGTCCAGAACTGCTTAAATTTTCCAGATGTTCAGCCTATTTCTGCCCTAACTCCTTTGGCAATCGTATTTAGCCAACCAGAAATGGCGATTATTGGACAAAGTTTCAGACAGCTAGAAGAGAAAAATACGGAATATATTAGAGGCTTTGTATCTTATGAAAGACAGGGACGCGCGTTAATTCTTTCAGAAAATAAAGGTGGGGCTGAAGTATATATAGATAAAATGTCAGGAAAATTATTAGGTGCTGAATTATTCTGCCCTCAAGCCGAACATCTAGCACACATACTAGCCTGGATGATTGATGCAGAGCAGGATATTCATCAGATTCTGGCAAAGCCTTACTATCATCCGACTTTAGAAGAAGGGCTAAGAACAGCATTTAAACATGCTCGTCGTCAGCTTGATCAACAGGAAGTAATTGACAATTCTTAAATATCTTAAAGAAGGATAGATAAAATTTAATTACTTCAAACAATATGGTGCAGCTAATAGCTCTGAAGTTTTGGCTGCACCTTGTTACTCTTTAACTCTTTTTTTAGATCATAAAGTATCAATAGAAAAATCTATAACCATGAAATCCCACGCATAAAAAAGCCCCCTGCGTGAGC
>NZ_JAALGV010000136.1:0-16602 GCF_011174875.1 Acinetobacter sp. GFQ9D191M | reverse complement strand
CTTAACTGACTGGCATTAGCTCTAAGGCGGGTTTTCTTTTAAATAAAGATCAGATCAACCAATCAATTTCTTCATCAGTTCATTCACTTGAGCAGGGTTCGCCTTACCACGTGATGCTTTCATCACTTGACCCACCAGACCGTTGAAAGCTTTCTCTTTACCAGATTTATACTCTTCCACCATCTTTTCGTTAGCAGCAAGTACTTCCTTAATAATTGCTTCAATCGCGCCTGTATCAGTTTCCTGTTTCAAGCCTTTTTCCGCAATAATTTCGTCCGCAGTTTTGCCTTCTTCCCACATAAAGCCAAACACCTGTTTCGCGATCTTACCGCTAATGGTGTTATCAACAATACGTGCAATCATGCCACCCAGTTTCTCACTCGACACAGGAGAGTCAGCAAGGTCTAGGCCAGCTTTATTTAAAGCACCTGAGAATTCACCCATCACCCAGTTCGCAGCAATCTTACCTTGCGCAGCGCCACCAGCAGCTTTCACCACTTCTTCGTAGAACTCTGACATTTCACGAGTCAGTGTCAGTACGTGAGCATCATACTCAGTCACACCGAAGTCAGCCACGAAACGCGCACGACGTGCCGCAGGCAGCTCAGGCATTTGCGCTTTAATCGCTTCGATTTGCGCATCTGGAATCACCACAGGCAACAGATCTGGATCAGGGAAATAGCGGTAATCGTTCGCTTCTTCCTTAGAACGCATTGAACGGGTTTCCATCTTCACAGGGTCGAATAAACGAGTTTCCTGGTCGATGGTGCCGTCCCATTCCAGAATTTCCATTTGACGTTCAATTTCAACATTGATCGCCTGTTCAATGAAACGGAATGAGTTCAGGTTTTTCAATTCACAACGTGTACCGAATGGTTGACCTGGACGACGTAAAGACACGTTACAGTCGGCACGGAACGAACCTTCTGCCATGTTGCCGTCAGAAATACCTAACCAGCGTACCAGCGTGTGAATCGCCTTGATGTAAGCCACGGCTTCTTCAACCGAACGCATATCAGGTTCAGATACAATCTCAAGTAAAGGTGTGCCTGCACGGTTCAAGTCGATACCTGACATGCCTTCGAACTGGTCGTGGATGGATTTACCAGCATCTTCTTCAAGGTGAGCACGGGTCACGCCAATGCGTTTTACTGTGCCATCTTCAAGCTGGATGTCGATATGACCCAAGCCCACAATCGGGTTGTCCATCTGACTGATCTGATAGCCTTTTGGAGAATCCGGGTAGAAGTAGTTTTTACGTGCAAATACAGAAGCCTGATCGATATACGCATCGATACCCAGACCAAAGCGAATCGCAAGATCAACGACTTCTTTATTCAATACTGGCAATACGCCCGGCATCGCAAGGTCTACAAGGCTCGCCTGAGTGTTTGGATCATTACCAAACTCGGTAGAAGAACCAGAGAAGATTTTAGATTTAGTCGCAAGCTGAGTGTGAATCTCGATACCAATAACGACTTCCCAACCGTCAATCAGGTTAGATTTTGGTTTAGCAGCGTTTTTAGCCATTATGCATTCTCCTCAGCAATTGCAGCGCGTTTAGTATGCCAATCGGTTGCTTGTTGATACTGATGTACCACAGACAACAATTGAGATTCTGACCAGTAGTTACCAATCAACTGTAAGCCAACTGGCAAGTTGTCTTTGTCAAAACCAACAGGCGCGTTAATCGCAGGAAGACCTGCAAGGTTTACCGCGATAGTGTAGATATCACCTAAGTACATTTCCACTGGAGACAGGTTGGCACCGATGCGGTATGCAGTAGTCGGTGCAGAAGGCGCAGCGATCACATCGACTTGCTCGAATGCTTTCAAGAAATCTTGTTGAATTAAGCGACGTACTTTTTGAGCTTTCACATAATAAGCATCGTAATAACCGGCAGACAGGGCATAAGTACCAATCAGGATACGACGTTGAACTTCAGCACCAAAACCTTCTGAACGAGAGCGTTTGTAAAGGTCGAGTAGATCTTTCGGCTCTTCACAACGGTAGCCATAACGTACGCCATCATAACGAGACAGGTTCGAAGATGCTTCAGCAGGTGCGATCAGGTAGTAGGTTGGAACATAAGCTTCAGTCATGTTGAGATCAATCTCAACCAGAATGGCGCCCATTTCTTCCAGTTTTTTCAGTGATTCTTCAACACGTGCTTTAACGTCTGCATCCAGACCTTCAACATTGAAGTACTGTTTTGGAATACCAATACGCAAGCCTTTCACAGAAGTGCCGTTCAGGTTGGCAACGTAGTCATCAACGTCTTTGTCCATTGAAGTTGAGTCTTTGGCATCATGACCGGCCATGACATTCATCAGATAAGCACAGTCTTCAGCTGAACGTGCCATTGGGCCGCCTTGGTCCAAAGATGATGCATACGCGATCATACCAAAACGTGATACACGGCCATAAGTCGGTTTTAAACCAGTCAGACCACAGAAAGATGCTGGTTGACGGATTGAACCACCGGTATCCGTACCGGTTGCAAAAGGTGCTAGATCAGCAGCCACAACCGCAGCAGAACCACCTGAAGAACCGCCTGGAACGTGATCTAGTGCCCAAGGGTTTTTGGTCGCGCCAAAGTAAGATGACTCGGAAGTTGAACCCATGGCGAATTCGTCCATGTTCACTTTACCAAGTGTGACTAAGCCCGCAGCTTTACCTTTCGCTACAACGGTCGCGTCGTAAGGAGAGATAAAATTGTCCAGCATTTTAGAACCGGCAGTGGTTTTAATGCCTTGGGTACAGAAGATATCTTTATGTGCAATGGGCACGCCAGTCAGGGCAGTGGCATTGCCAGCTTTGATTGCAGCATCGGCAGCATCAGCTTGAGCTAATGCCTGTTCAGCAGTCACGGTCACATAAGCTTTGACTTGTGCATCAATTTTTTCGATGCGCTTTAAATAGTGTTGAGTCAATTCGCGGGATGAAAATTGAGCATTTGCCAAACCTTCAGTCAGTTCACGAATGGATAAGCGGTGTAAATCTGTCATGAGAAATAATTCTTTACGTTTAATTTAATAAAAAGAATGAACTGGGTAGTAATTACTCAATCACGCGTGGGACGAGATACAAACCATCCTGTACAGCAGGTGCAACTGCTTGGTATTCCTCACGATGATTGCTTTCCGACACGACATCTTCACGTAAAGGCTGTGGGTGGTCGAAAGGACTTTTCAGTGGTTCAACACCGTCAGTATCGATGCCTTTCAGGGTTTCCATCATGCCTAAAATTTTATTTAAACTTTGAGCATATTCAGCAGATTGCGTATCATTAAGAGATAACCTTGCGAGGTTGGCAATAGCTGAAACTGTTTCTGCATTTAAATCTGCAGAAGACTGTGCATCCGATGTAGACATAATATTACCTAATCAGTATTAAAAAAATTCAAATTATCATGCGTTATGATAAGCGATTGACTTGTCCAAATCATCACATTTAGTTAAAGTGGCCACCTTGCGTCCATATAAAGTTTAACTGAGAACGTCCCCGTGATTCTAAAACGACTAATAGGCTTGTTTTCGCCAGATCTCGCTATTGATTTAGGTACTGCAAATACACTTATTTATGCGCCAGGACGAGGCATTATATTAAATGAACCGACGGTTGTAGCCATCCGTCACAGTGGTTCACATAAAATTGTTGCTGCCGTAGGTCTTGACGCGAAACAAATGCTTGGTCGTACCCCAGCAAATATTTCTGCAATCCGTCCGATGAAAGATGGCGTGATTGCGGATTTCGAAGTGACCGAAACCATGTTAAATCAGTTCATTGGTAAGGTACACGAAAAACGTTTATTCCCGCCAGCGCCACGCGTGGTGGTTTGCGTGCCATGTAAATCGACACTGGTTGAACGCCGTGCGATCCGTGAAGCAGTTTATAATGCGGGTGCACGTGAAGTACGTCTGATTGAAGAGCCGATGGCAGCTGCAATTGGTGCAGGCATGCCGGTTGAGCAGGCGTGTGGTTCGATGGTTGTTGATGTGGGCGGCGGTACAACTGAGATTGCAGTAATTTCATTACAGGGCTGTGTATATGCAGACTCGCTGCGTATTGGCGGTGATGTATTTGATGAACAGATCATCAACTACGTACGTAAGGCACATGGTTGCGTGATCGGTGAAACCACAGCTGAAGTGATCAAAAAAGAAGTTGGCATGGCACTTCCAGATGAAGGTGCAAAACCACTGGAAATTGAAGTCCGTGGCCGTAACCTGGCTGAAGGTGTGCCTCGTGCGATTGTGGTGAACTCGGATGAAGTCACTCAAGCGATTTCTGATCCACTACAAAACATCGTGTCTGCGGTGAAATCTGCACTGGAACAGACACCTCCTGAACTGTCTTCTGACATCGCTGAACGCGGGATCGTGTTGACCGGTGGTGGTGCATTGCTGCGTAACCTGGACAAGCTGCTTGCCAAAGAAACAGGTCTGCCTGTGGTGGTTGCTGAAGATCCACTGTCTTGCGTGACTCGTGGTGGTGGTAAGGTACTCGAATTCTTCGACAATCCAAATCATGACATGTTATTTGTAGGCTAAGACAAGGATTCGGCGGGTGCAAGCACATCTGTTTTCTCGACAACCGCCATCTTTTCGCTCTTTTATCATTGCACTGATAACATGTCTGGTGGTGCTGTTCTTTGACTGGCGCATGCCACATGTTGTTCAACCTGCAAGGGATGTCTTGTACGCGGCCTATAACCCCATTTATGCCGTGGCCAGCTATCCGGTACTGTCGCGAGAATGGCTGAATCAACAAACCAAATCTGAAGCGCAACTGCGTCGTGAAAATACCGCGATGCAGGCTGAGCTATTGCAGGCGCAAGTTCGCCTACAAAAAATTGCAGAACTTTCTGCAGAAAATACTCGTTTACGCGGTCTTTTAGATACCCCTCTGATTCTTGATGGACGTATGGAAATTGCTGAGGTCATTGGTACCGATGCTGATCCGTTGCGCCATATCATCGTGATCAACCGTGGTTCCAATAATAAGCTGAAAGTCGGTCAGACCGTACTGGATGACATGGGGATTATGGGACAGATTATTGATGTCTATCCGCATAGTAGCCGGGTCATGCTGCTCTCTGATAAAGAACACTCCTTGTCTGTACGTCTGGAACATACCGGCATGCGTGCCATTGTGTCAGGGACCGGGGATCTGGGACGCCTGAAAATGGAATATGTACCGACCAGCGCCAATATCAAAGTTGGTGAAAAAGTTTACAGCTCGGGTCTGGGACAGCATTTTCCGGCAGGTTATCTGGTGGGGACGGTCTCTAACGTGAAACGGCATAATTCAGGAGAATTTGCCCAGATTGATGTTACTCCAGCGGCACAGTTGGCCGGTGGTCATCATGTCGTCGTGCTGTTCTCTGACTCATTAGCGATGGAGCAACCGCATGTCAATCGCTAAGATGCGACCTAAAACACATCGTGATCCTTTATTTGCCATTGTCATTTCGGTGATCGTGGCTTCTGTTCTCTCAGTCTATCCACTGTCTTACGAGACCTCGGGATGGCGTCCATTATTTATGTTAATGGTCATGCTGTTCTGGGTGTTGTGTCAGCCGACCTGGTGTGGAATCTGGTTTGCATTTGCTACCGGGATCTTCATTGATTTACTGCTTGATGCGCCTTTAGGTCTCAATGCACTTAGCTTTATCATCATTGCTTTTGTGGCACGTTTCCTGACCCGTGAGCGCCGTATTCTGACCTTTGCTAATTTATGGGTCATTACGGCAATTGCGATTCTGGCACATTTGATGATTATTTTCTTTGCCCAGATTTCGACCGGCGTACAATTCTCATTTGCACGACATTGGATTCCCATGCTGACTAGTGTCATCATATGGCCAGTGCTTTATTACTTTTTGAGAAAATGGCGCATTTAATTCTTGCTTCCAGCTCACCCCGACGCCGTGAACTTCTGCAGCAACTCGGGCTGAACTTTGAGATCTGTAACCCAGATGTAGACGAATCTATACTGGAAAATGAGTCCATTGCAGCCTATGTCGAACGTCTGGCGCAAGTCAAAGCGGAAGCGGTGGCCAAGCTGTTTCCGGATGCCATTATTATTGCTGCGGATACCAGTTTAGGTGTTAATAATGAGATTTTGGGGAAACCTGAATCCAAACAGCATGCCTTTGAAATGTGGGAAAAAATTTCAGGGAGATGGCATGATGTGTATACTGGGGTGTGCGTCCGCACAAAAGAAGAAAAATACAGTATAGTAGTCCGTACACAGGTTGAATTTCAGCCACTAAATAGCCATGATATGGAAAGTTACTGGGCAACAGGTGAGCCGCTTGGGAAAGCAGGCGCCTATGCAATACAGGGAATTGCAGCGCGTTATATTCCAAGAATAGAAGGTAGTTATTCTAATGTAGTGGGATTGCCACTATATGAAACAGTACAGTTATTGCAGACGGTTAAGGCACTAAATTAACTGCTGAAAAAGAATTCTTATAATGTTTTGAGTGTTGTTATGTCTGACGAGTTGTTGATTAACGTCACACCGATGGAATGTCGGGTGGCGTTGATTGAAAACGGCACGGTGAATGAACTGTTTGTCGAGCGTACGGCCAAGCGCGGATTGGTCGGGAATATCTATAAAGGAAAAGTGGTCCGGGTCTTGCCGGGCATGCAGGCCGCTTTTGTTGATATTGGCCTGTCCAGAACGGCATTTTTGCATATCAATGACATGGTCTGGCCACGTAACCAGCCAACGCCGAATGTATTCGAACTGCTGCAGCCGGGTCTGATTCTTACCGTTCAGGTGATGAAAGACATGCTCGGTACCAAGGGCGCACGTCTATCTACTGATCTTTCTATTCCTTCACGTTATTTAGTTCTGATGCCATATGGCAATCATATTGGTGTATCGCAGCGGATTGAATCCGAAGATGAACGCAATCGTTTACGCTCGATCATTGAGCGTATTCAGGCAGAACACAAGTTGCCAGGCTCCGTGATTGTCCGTACTGCTGCGGATGGCATTGAAGAAGAGGCGATTGCACAGGATATGGCTTACTTAGCCAAACTGTGGGAATACATCCAGCGCAAACAAAAAGTAATCGCAGTGCCTTCATTGATCTTTGAAGAACTGCCTTTGCCACAGCGTGTCATTCGTGACCTGGCTAATGAAGAAACCGGAAAGATCTATATCGATTCACGCGAAATCCACGGCAAGCTGAAAGAGTTTGTGGATGAGTTCGTGCCGAACATGAAAGACCGTTTGCTACATTATCCGGGCGAGCGACCAATTTTCGATTTGTACAATGTCGAAGAAGATCTGCAAAAGGCTTTACAAACCCGTGTAGCACTGAAGTCCGGTGGTTATCTGATGATTGATCAGACCGAAGCCATGACTACGATTGACGTCAATACCGGCTCCTATGTCGGTGGTCGCTCGCTGGAAGATACGGTGTTTAAAACCAATATGGAAGCCACACAGGTGATTGCACGTCAGCTGCGTCTGCGTAATCTGGGCGGTATTATCATCATCGACTTCATTGACATGCAGGAAGCCCAGCACCGTGAAGAGGTGATGAACCAGTTTGTGAAAATGCTGGAACGTGATCATGCCAAAACCAAGATCACCCAGGTGTCTGAACTGGGGCTAGTAGAGATGACGCGTAAGCGTACCCGTGAGTCTTTGGAACACTTGTTATGCGAGTCCTGTCCAACCTGTCAGGGACGTGGATATGTGAAAACAGCAGAATCAGTGTGTTACGAAATCTTTCGGGAAATCCTACGCTATGCTCGCGCTTATGAATCACAGAGTGGCTTTACTGTCGTTGCCCATCCGGCAGTGATTGATCGGCTGTTGACTGCAGAAGCACCGGCTGTGGCGGATCTGGAACACTTTATTAATCGTGTAATTAAATTCCAGGTCGAAAATTTATACACGCAAGAGCAATACGATATCATTCTCAGCTGAAATTGTAACAGAATATCGTTAAACACTTGTTACATCTGAAATTTTACAACTCTACTGATATTTACAATACTAGAAACATCAAATTAGCCAAAGCCTTTCTCCCAGTTCTAGGCTTAGCAAAAGGAGTCTATGATGAGTATGAGTAAAGTTGTAATCAATAAAAGCTTGAAACACGTATTAGAACCAAAGGCTGTGCATGCAGGATATATTGTGGATGAACGCGGGAATGAAGTTCAGATTACAGCTTCTATGATTCGCTCTGTCTGCCATCAGTTATTGAAACAATGTCGTACTATTAAAAGTTAATTAAACCAAAATAGATTGCGGTTGTATGAATTTCATTCAAACTGTAAAAAGAATAAAATAAAGGGGCTTAAATTGCCCCTTTATTTTTTACTAAATGATTGGCAAAAGTGCTCACACACTTTTTAGCAGTCCATTGCCAGATTTTATTCGTCCGCGGCTAACTGACCGCTTTCAACTTTGGGACGGGTTCACCATCCACAATCCGTTCGAAGCGTTGAATTTCTTCTTCAAGATGAGTCAATAGATTCTGCATTTTGGGTAGAGCATTACGGCAAGCAGTAAGACCTACTTCAAGCTTGTCCATATAACTGGTCATGGTGATATTCAGTGCCTGTCCATCCAGTACAATCGAAGCCGGATATAAGGCTTCCAAACGTGCGCCATTCCAGTACAGAGGTTCCTGAGGACCAGGGACATTGGAAATGATCACGTTAAATGCCTGACGTTTTGGCATTAAGCCAGATGCAATATTGAATCCTGCAAGACCGTAGACAAAAGCACTATAGTTCAGAATCTGATTGGCATTCATGCGCTTAAAGCGTTCTTTAGCACTGAGTACACTGCGACGTACCGTTTTAAGACGCTCCAAAGGATCATCCTTATGCGTGCCCAGATTCGCCAGAATCATGGTAATACGGTTGGAAACATCGGAGTCATCGCTACGTACAGAAGCGGGCACCATTGCAATTAATGGTTTTTTCGGCAAGGCATTTTGTGTGAGTAAATATTCGCGTAAGGCACCTGAACAGATCGCTAACACGATATCATTAATCGTTACACCTAAAGCTTTAGAAATATGACGCAGACGCGAGAACTCAAAAGATTGGGCTGCGAAACGACGAGAGGCACTGACACGCTGATTTAAAATAGAACTTGGTGCCTGAAAGCTGGACACATAATCCGGATTACGCCCCATATCTTTTAGTACGGTTTGTGATAATTCATAAGCCACTCGTGGCGTACATTCCAGCTGGCCTTTAATCGCCTGTAACACATTCTTCATGCGGCTGACTTTCGGCGCTTTCAGACGTTTTGCTCGTGGACCTTCTACACACCAAGGTGGCACAATACTTTTCGCATGTGGATCATGGGAAAGTGATTTTTCTACCAGACGCATGCCTGCAATACCATCTACCATCGCATGGTGAATCTTGAAGTACATGGCAAAACGGTTGCCTTCAATGCCTTCAATAATATTACAGGTCCATAAAGGTTTAGCACGGTCAATCAGTGCGCTGTGTTCTTGGGAAATATAAGTCAGCAGCTCGCGGATACGCCCAGGTTTCGGTAAGGCAATATGACGAAAATGATGATCTAAATCAAACTCTTCATCTTCATCCCAAAATAAACCGTTTAAATAGTTATTAAATGGAGGAATCGGTGAGGATTTGGAATTGCGAATATCAGTCACCAGATCCCGGATAAAAGAGGCTGGTGCATTGTCAGGAATTTGAAACAAAAATAACCCGCCTACATGCATAGGCTGCTGCCGTTTCTCTAAAGACAAAAAAATAAAGTCAATCGGATGTAATGGACGCATAGCGTAGATTGCCTCACTGCATTTTCTTCAGCTGCTCATGTATAAGCAACCTTGTTAGAATTATTGGTATCACATTACAAAGTATAGCGATTTTGTCGCATAAAGGTACTGATTTTTCTGTAGCCGATTGGTTCACAAAAAAACCACCCGACGAACGGATGGTTTTTTAAGATTATTTTTTCAAGTTCCCGGCATGCAAGCCACATTCTTTATGGGTGGCTTCTTCCCACCACCAGCGTCCTTCACGTTCATGCTGATTTGGCAGCACAGGACGGGTACAAGGTTCACAGCCAATGGAGATAAAACCTTTTTCATGTAGTGAGTTGTATGGAATTTCCATCATTCGGATATAATTCCACACATCTGCACTAGACCAGTTGGCAAGGGGATTATATTTAATCAGCTGTTTGCCTGGACCAGAAAAACCTTCATCAGATTGAACCACTGGAATGTCATTACGTGTTCCCGGGCTTTGGTCTTTACGCTGACCGGTAATCCAGCCATCTAAAGTTGCCAGTTTTTTGCGTAAAGGTTGCACCTTGCGGATTCCGCAACATTCCTGATGGCCGTCACGGTAGAAACTGAACAAACCTTTTTCAGTCGTCAGTTGTTGAATCGCATCTGTTTCCGGGAAACAGATTTCGATATCAATATTATAGTGCTGGCGAACTTTTTCAATAAATTGATAAGTCTCAGCATGCAGACGCCCTGTATCCAGGCTAAATACCCGGAAAGGTTTACCTAAATTAGATGCCATATCAATCAGTACAACATCTTCTGCACCAGAAAATGAAATGGCAATTTCGCCTTCCTGCTCGAGAGCAAGCGCTAAAATTTCACTTGGTGATTTATCTGCATATTCAGATGCAAGCGCATCTACCATAGCAATAGTGGGGATTTTGGTCATATGAGTCCTGGCGGCATAGGCTTGGAAATGACGTGGCCTATATGAATTTATTTCAGATTTATTCTATTTTAATAGAAATGCCCAAAGCTACTTATCACTAAAAAATAAATACTTATGAAAAAAACAGATTTAAAAAAGAACAGTGCAAAATCTTTTTCTTCAGCTATGATAGGGCAAAATTTTTTCAATACAACTGAGGGGATGCTTCATGGAAGTCGTATGTCTAGATCTAGAGGGCGTTTTGGTTCCAGAAATCTGGATCAATTTTGCTAAAAAAACAGGTATTAAAGAGCTCGAAGCAACGACACGTGATATTCCTGACTATGATGTGTTGATGACCCAGCGTTTGAATATTTTAAAACAGCATGGTTTGGGTCTAAATGATATCCAGGCTGTGATTGCGGATATGGGGCCATTTGAAGGCGCCAAGGAATTTGTAGAATGGGTAAGTACTCATTTTCAGCTGATTATTCTGTCTGACACTTTCTATGAATTTGCTCATCCTCTAATGAAGCAACTAGGCTGGCCAACGATTTTCTGTCATAAGCTGGAAACTGATGAAGAGGGCATGATCACTGCTTATAAACTTCGTCAGCCGGACCAAAAACGTCAAGCCGTAAAAGCATTACATGGCTTGAACTTCCGTGTGATTGCAGCAGGAGATTCTTATAATGATACCACGATGCTAGGTGAAGCAGATCATGGTTTCCTATTTGATGCGCCTGAAAATGTGATTGCTGAATTCCCGCAATTCCCAGCAATTCATGGTTATGATGCGTTAAAAGAAGCAATTCGTAATGCTTCCGTACGTGATATTCCAGCTTAATTTTTAAGTTTGTGAAATAAAACAAAGGGCGCTTATAGCGCCCTTTGTTTATGAATTTGCTTGATTAGAAGCGATAGCCGATTTTCATACCATAGCCAAGAGCATAGTTATTCTCGAAATTAGCTTTAACAATCCCACCAGTTTGTGCTTGTGCATCACCTAACCAGAAATATTTAACACCAGCTTGGATAAAATAGTTTTCGGCAGGGCTGTACTGACCGCCCATGCCTACACTCCAGTAACCTTCAGTTGGGCCAAGAGTAGTAACCGGGTTACCTGCACCAGAATCGTACCCAACCGCTGCTGTACCAGACCATTTAGCATTGAACTTATGACCTAAACCCAAAGTTGCTGAATATTGGTCATCAGAATAATCAATTAGATTTTGTTTCGCACCTAATGCTGCAGTGGTATTAGCTAAGAATTTAGGGGTTACAACAAAGTTATCCCAATGTACCCAACGTAAATTTGCAAAAGCTAGTGTATTAGGTGAAATTCCACTTTGTAAGTCAATATTAACTGATTGTGGCGTTATCGCATCTACTTCATTTATATCAGCAAAGCCTGGAATTAAATTATATGTTTCTGTAGATTTGGCACTATGTTTGATTTCTGAACGATAGGTAACACCTGCTTTTAAAGCAATTTCTGGAATTTGATAAGCAAATCCTGCTAACCAGCCCCATGCTTCTTCTTGTTCTAGTTCAATATTATAACCACTTAATGTGCCAGTAGGTGGTTTTGCATATGCCAGGCCGCGTAACTTAATATTTGCTTCAACTGTTTGCCAGACTGGACCTACATAAAAATTCCAGTTTTCTGTAGGTTGGTAGCCAATTAAAGCGGTTATATTATGAGTGTCTACTTCAACAGAAGTGCCCTCTGCACCATTACCGAATGATCCGGCAACTGAAGAATACTTTGCATCAGCACCAAATGGTTGATCATAAATCAAGCCTAATGAAATTTTATCGGTCGCTTGTACTTTAATAGCTGCAGATGGGAAGTAATAGTCTTCACCCATATCACTGATTTTTTCGCCTTCTAAACCAGTTACTGTAGAAGAACCTTTTACAGTTGGATCTAAAACAGAAATACCGGCTTCCGCATAATTACCCGGCTGTAAAAAAGCAGAAATAGATTGACCAGAACGGTCTAGGCCAGCTGCTTGAACTGCAGAAAGAGGTAAAGTGCTAAGTAAAATAGCAGAATAAATTTTATTGAGCTTCATGGTACGTTCCCTGATGCCATCTGTAACAAAAATGTGCTGGAAAAGTAACATAATTTTAAAAAGAGTAAATACTCAGCTTTGTCGAAGAAATGAACTAAGGCGGTTAAATAAAAGGGTTGCTTAGAGTATTTATACTATATTTTTATATTAACTAAATGATAAATAAGAAAATAAAAATAAAAGATAAATTTTAAAAAATTAATATTTGGAGCAGGATTAATTGCTTGTAAAACAAGCAAATGATATGCAAGTGTATAAAATTAGAGTTAAAGAATAAAAAACCACTCGAAAGTGGTTTTTTATTTAATCAGCGCTTAGAAGCGGTAGCCCATTTTTAAACCATAAGCAATCGCATTATTATCTTCAAATTTACCTGCACTCGCATCCATACCTGGGACTGAATGTGCACCTGTAACAGCATCTGCATCACCTAGCCAGAAATATTTCACACCACCAGCAATAAAGGTTGAAGGTGTAGGACTAAATTGTAGACCTAGACCAACATTCCAATAGCCTTCAGTTGGTCCTAAAGTTGATACAGGGTTACCTGCGCCAGAGTCCCAACCTACAGAGACATTACCTGCCCATTGTTCACTAAACTTACGTCCAACACCTGCAGTTGCAGACCATTGGTCATCTGAATAATCAACTAGGTTAAAACCTCCAGCATAACCTGGTGGGTTCGATACTAATGGAGAAACTGCTTCTGATGCTATACCAAATTTATAAGGACGGATTGAGAAATCAGACCATTCTACCCAACGCACATTCAAGAAAGCTACAGTATTTTCCATAATGCCTGACTGAAGATCAAGATTCACAGATTGTGGCGTAGTAATCGTAGTTTTACCAGGAGTAGCATTTGCTGATTGTAAGCCGTTAGCTGCAAGTATGAGTCCACCAATTTGTTGTTGTAATGCAGGTGGTAAATTTGGAATATTTTGTGGTCCTCCAATACTTGTTAGGGTAGCGTCACGTAATGCACCAAGATTATCTGCTAAACCTATTGATTCAGTAGCACTTACAGAGTGATCAATTTCAGAGCGGTAGGTTAAAGATGCTTTAAGTGCAATTTCTGGAATTTGAAAAGCAATACCTGCTAACCAACCTAAATCACCATCTTCTTTAATCTGCATATCATAGCCATTGAATGCGCTGTAGATATCCCCACGAAGACTTACATTACCTTTCACTGTTTGATAAACAGGACCTGCATAAATATTCCAATTTTCAGTTGGTTGAAAACCAAAAATAAAAGAAAGATTTTGAGTGTCTACTTCAACTTTAGTACCACCAGTTACATCTGGGTTTGCTAAAGTATTACCTAAAACAGTTTGGGTGCCATTTGAAGTAAATAAATTATTTCCAGAGTATTCTGCATCAGCACCAAAAGGCTGATCATAAAGTAAACCAAAAGAGAAATTATCAGTTACTTGTAGCTTTAAAGCTGCAGAAGGGAAATAATAATCACCTGCCATATCACCAGTAGATGTACCTGCTTTATCTTTGCCTGAAACATCTGGATCTAATATAGAAATACCTGCTTCAAAATAGTTACCAGGTTGTAGGAAGGCTGCAATAGATTGGCCTGAACGATCTAGTGCTGCTGCAAATGCGCCTGTCATAGGCACAGTTGCAAGAATCATTGCAGTAGTTAATGTTTTTAATTTCATTTACGTCTTTCCTTGAGGTACAAATTTATATCTAGCGTTGTTGTTTGCACTTATTAAATTCTTGGAGATTTCGGGTATTTATCCGCAATCATTTGTTACTCCATGTGACAAAAATAGCACAATTAAAATAAGAGTAAATGCTCTAGAAAAAACTAATTAGTCTAAAAAAGCACCAAAATAGAGTTTTTGCACCAAAAAATAACTGTATTTTAAAATAAGTATTTGAAAGTAAAAGAAATAAAATAATGGAGAAAAAATGATTTTTTGTATAAAAAATATTCTAAAAATATGAAGATTAACGTTAATTTTTTGAAGTATAGATCACATTTTGAAAGGATGGTGCGCCCTGCGGGACTCGAACCCACGTCGGTCGCTTAGGAGGCAACTGCTCTATCCAGTTAAGCTAAGGGCGCGAAAGAAGGCTATTGTACTGTAAAAAATGCAAAAAAAAAGTTATTGCCGAAGCAATAACTTTAAAAATCATCGATTAAAAGATTTTTTGATTAATTCTTAGGGCGCAGTGCCTTAAACAGAATAAACATGATCACTACCCAGATCGGAAGCATCAGTACTGATTCTTTAAAGCCTTGTGTCCACATGATGTAAAGAATGGTTGCAATGAAAGCTAAAACCAGAATATTACTTGCAGGTGACCACAATGCAGGGAAACTGGTCTTTTGTCCTAACTGCTTCATGCTTTGCATAAACTTGAAGTGGGTCAAGCTAATCATGGCCCAGTTCAGTACCAATGCACCTACCACCACATAAATCAGGTGACTTAAGGCATCTTCAGGAACAAAGTAGTTTAGGAGTACACAGCCGAAAATCAGCAGGGCAGAGAACAGAACTGCAGGAATTGGCACCCCTTGCTTGTTCACAGTCTTGAAGATTTTAGGGGCATTACCTTGCTGTGCCAGACCATAAAGCATACGGCTATTGGCATACATACCACTGTTATAAACAGAGAGTGCCGCTGTCAGGATGATGAAGTTCAGTAAATGTGCTGCCCAGTCAATGCCTAGTTGGCTGAAGATCATCACAAACGGGCTTTTATCTAGGCCGCCAAGCTCTAACTGATTCCAAGGTACTAAAGACAATAGAATGGTCAATGCACCTACATAGAATACCAGAATACGGAATACGACCTGATTAATCGCTTTTGGAATGGTTTTTTCTGGATTTTCAGCTTCTGCTGCCGCCATCCCGATCAGTTCAATCCCACCGAAGGCAAACATCAGGAAGGCCAGCATATAGAATAAGCCTTCAAAACCATTCGGGAAGAAACCGCCTGCTGTCCAAAGGTTGCTGAAAGAAGCTCCTGAAGATGCATCAGCAGTCAGGATCAGATAGAGACCAAAGACAATCATAGAAACGACCGCAGTCACTTTCACAATAGACAGCCAGAATTCTGATTCACCGTAGAATTTCACATTGCCGAGATTGACCAGCGTAATTACGATGAAGAAAAACAGGACTGAGGTCCAAGCAGGAATATGAGGCCACCAGTAATTAATATATTTTGCAACGGCGGTGAGCTCGGTCATAGCCACCAGGATATATAAGATCCAGTAGTTCCAACCCGCAAGGAAACCAGGGAATTTGCCCCAGTATTTATAAGCAAAATGGCTGAATGAACCTGCTACAGGTTCATGAACAATCATCTCACCCAATTGACGCATGATTAAGAATGCAATTAAGCCACCAATGGCATAGCCAAGAATAATAGAAGGACCCGCAGATTGGATCACCTGTGCGGAACCTAAGAATAAGCCTGTGCCAATTGCACCGCCCATGGCGATCAACTGAATATGACGGTTCTTTAAGCCACGCTGAAGTTGTGAAGACTCGTTATTCAAAGTGTTCAGCCCGACAATGTAAGAAATAGGTATAAAGATTGTAATGGAACAAAGATAAGAAGCCTAGAGCACCCGTCTGGATGAAATATTATTATCGTATTTATAAAAAAAAATTATAAAAATAAATAGAATAAAAGATATGTGAATCAATATATTAATTTTATTGAAAATGTAACTGATGAGTTTGCTGTTTTTATAACTCGACACAAATGCTGTTTTTTTATACTTAGGTCGGGCAAGGCAGCTACTTGGCTTTAAACCGATTATACTCGTCTCACAAATATTCAATAAGGCTCTAGACTAGCAAAA
>NZ_JAALGV010000135.1:0-8527 GCF_011174875.1 Acinetobacter sp. GFQ9D191M | reverse complement strand
AATGGCATTCAAATCAGTATGGATGGTAAAGGTCGATGGGTAGATAATGTGATGGTTGAACGATTATGGCGGAGCGTTAAATATGAAGAGGTGTATCTCAAAGCTTATAGCAGTGTCACAGATGCGAAAAAGCAATTAAGTGCATATTTTGAGTTTTATAATTTGAAACGACCTCATTCGAGTCTAGACAAAATGACACCAAATGAGTTTTACTATGATCAGCTACCCCAACAAAACAAGGTGGCTTAACTAGAGCGGAATATCACTTATAAATACGCTTTTAGTTGTTCAAACAAGTGGAACCACCTCTGTTTACAGTTGATGAGTGGAATCTTTTTAAACAAGGATATGCTGAATTTGTAACGCTGACAGATCTTGAAAAAGAATATTGGTTTATTGCAATTGAGCATATTTTTGTAGATGAGGTTATTTGGTTAATGGCAGATTTTTCTGAAGGATGGAAAATGCAACATCAATTAGGAATTTATTCATCAATATTCAAATGTATATTGACCCCTAGTGTACTGCAACAATATGATTTAGAAATCAATACTTAGCTTTAAGATTTTATGTCATCAAACCAGTGAAAATGAAAACCTTCCGTTTTTTATTTTATAAGTCACTATTTTATTAACTTAGAATATTTAAATCGAATGATTTAAATATTCGTTTAATACAATGCCTACTTCACTTATATAGTTTAAGCAAAATGTCACTTTAGTAAGCTCTTCACCAGTTAATCTAAACTTTAGTTATACCGCTATTTATCATTTAACTGTATGAGCTTAACCCTATTCAAAGATGGAAATTATGAAAAAAAGTCGTTATTTAGTTAGCTCAGCTGGCATTATGACTGTGCTACTAATAGGCTGCTCAAAATCAGAAAATGCAGAGCATCATTCAGCAGATGCACCGTTAGCATCAGTAAGTGTAATGACTGCCCAAACACAATCAATAAATCTGATTGAAAATCTCCCTGGGCGTGTCACTGCATATCGTATTGCTGAAATTCGCCCTCAGGTTGGTGGCATAGTAGATAAAGTTCTATTTAAACAGGGTACTTATGTACATGCAGGTCAACCACTTTTTAAATTAAATTCTGAAATATTTCAGGCTGATGTCAAAAGTAATAGAGCAACTTTACATCGTGCTGAGGCTGAAGTAACACGCCTTCAAATTTTGTTAAAACGATACGCTGAACTGGTGACAGTTAATGCAATTAGTAAGCAAGAATATAACAATACTGAAGCAGAATATCAGAAAGCAAAAGCTGATGTTACTCAAATGGAAGCGATACTTTCACGTCAACAACTTAACCTAAAATATGCAACAATTACATCGCCAATATCTGGAATTATTGGTGAGATTTTAGTGACTGAAGGTGCATTAGTCAGCCAAGGTGATACTAAAGCCATGGCAGTAGTACAGCAAATTGATAAAGTGTATATCGACGTAAAACAGTCAATTACTGATTATGAAAAAATACAGGAAGCATTACAACAAGGGAATTTGTCAAATGCTAGCCATAACGTTGAAATACTAAATAGTCAAGGTAAGCCATACGATGTAAGGGGTGAAATTTTATTTTCAGACACTAAAGTAGATCCCGATACTGGTGATGTGACTATCCGTATTTTAGCGAATAATCCTAGTCAAAAATTGCTTCCCGGCATGTATGTCCGTATCAACATGAGCCGAACAAAAGTTGATAATGCGATTTTAGTGCCAGAGCAAGCTATCCAACATGATATTAGTGGTAAGGCGAATGTAACTATTATCAACCAAAAAGAGCAAGCACAAAGTAAAACTGTGCAACTGGGTCAGCGTTATCAAAATAGTTATGTAGTCACGCAAGGTATAAATGCGGGTGAAAAAATCATTGTCGAAGGTGTAGACCGTATTCAACCTAATCAGCGACTAAAAGTAAAACAATGGCAAGCACCTATAACGAATAATGAAAATGGGGGGCAGCAATAATGTCTCAATTTTTCATTCGTCGACCAATTTTTGCTTGGGTCATCGCCTTATTTATTATTTTATTTGGTGTATTAAGTATACCTAAATTGCCAATTGCACGCTTTCCAAGTGTAGCTCCACCACAAATTAGTATTACAGCAATGTATCCTGGAGCTACACCAAAGACGCTCAATGACAGTGTTGTAACACTTATTGAAAGAGAAATGTCAGGTGTTAAGAATTTACTGTATTACAGTTCAAGTTCAGATACCTCTGGTAGCGCTACTGTTACTGCTACATTTAAGCCTGGTACAGATGTAGAGCTTGCTCAAGTTGATGTTCAAAACAAAATCAAAGCAATTGAGTCGAGACTACCTCAACCTGTTCGACAACAAGGGCTTATGGTTGATGCAGCTTCATCTGGATTTTTGATGATCATAGGTCTGAACTCCCCTAATCATCAATATTCTGAAATAGACCTAAGTGACTACATGACACGACACGTCATTGAAGAAATCAAGCGAGTTGATGGGGTTGGGAAAATCCAGAATTTTGGAGCTGAAAAAGCTATGCGCATTTGGGTCGATCCAAATCGTTTAGTATCTTATGGTCTGAGTATTAAAGACGTAAATACGGCTATTCAAAATCAAAACCTCCCGATTTCACCTGGTCGTATAGGTGATACACCTGCCCTCAAAGGACAGCAAATTACGATTCCATTAACAGCACAAGGGCAATTGGAGACTGTTGAACAATTTAAAAAAATTAGTTTACGTTCGAATAAAAATGGGGCAACTGTACTGTTATCAGATGTGGCTCATATTGAGGTTGGTGCGCAGTCTTATAGTTTTGCCATTTTAGAGAATGGTAATCCATCTACAGCAATAGCAATACAAATGAGTCCCAATGCAAATGCCGTTAAAACTGCTGAAGGGGTAAAGGCAAAAATCAACCAATTGAGTACTTCATTACCTGATGGAATGAAATTCTCAATCCCTTATGATACTGCACCATTTGTTAAAGTTTCTATTCAAAAAGTAATTACAACATTAATTGAAGCCATGGTTTTAGTCTTTATTGTAATGTTCATATTTCTTCATAATGTTCGTTATACCTTAATTCCAGCTATTGTTGCTCCCATAGCATTGCTAGGAACGTTCTCTGTAATGCTACTTGCTGGCTTTTCTATCAATGTCCTAACCATGTTTGGTATGGTGCTGGCGATTGGGATCATTGTAGATGATGCCATTGTAGTGATTGAAAATGTGGAAAGAATCATGGTATCAGAAGGCTTGTCCCCTGCAGATGCCACCTCGAAGGCGATGAAAGAAATTACGAATCCGATTATTGGTATTACTTTGGTTTTGGCTGCAGTATTTTTACCAATGGCTTTAGCAAATGGTTCAGTAGGGATTATTTATCGCCAATTCACTATCACAATGTCAGTTTCGATTTTATTCTCAGCATTCCTAGCCTTAACTTTGACACCTGCTTTATGTGCAACCATGTTGAAACCAATAGATAAAAATCATGTGAAAAAAGGTGTTTTTGCTTGGTTTGATCGAAGTTTTGAAAAATTAAATAATCGATATGAACATGGTTTATTTAAAGTCATTAAACATAAAAGAACGGCTATGCTATTTTTTATAGGCATTGTTGTTGCACTTCTTTTTTGTTTTAAACAAGTACCTACTGCATTTATGCCAGAAGAAGATCAGGGTTGGTTTATGACATCAATTCAACTTCCTTCTGATGCCACACAAGAACGTACCAAAAAAGTTGTTACTGAATTTCAGGAACATCTAAATAAAGAAGTTGGTATTCAAGATAATATGGCGATCTTAGGCTTTGGATTTAGTGGTTCAGGGCAAAATACAGCAATGTATTTTACCAATTTACTCCCCTTTGAGGACCGTAAAATTACTGCCCAACAAGTCGTGGATAATGCGAATACTGCAATGGCTGACAGCTCGGAAGGCCAAGTAATGTCTGTATTGCCTCCAGCAATTGATGAATTAGGAAGCTCTTCTGGATTTTCATTACAATTGCAGGATGTAGGAAATATTGGCATGCAAGCATTAGCACAAGCCCAAGATCAATTACTCAGTTTATCAACTCAAAGTAAAAAAGTTGTAGATGTTTACTCTGATGGTTTACCAGATGGAAATTCTGTACAACTCAAAATTGATCGTGAAAAACTACAAATATTAGGTGTTAACTTCAGTGATGTTACCGATATCATTTCTACTTCAATGGGTTCAATGTATATCAACGATTTTCCAAATCAAGATCGTATGCAGCAAGTTATTGTTCAACTTGATGCCAAATCACGTATGAGTATTGATGATATTTTACAAATCAAAGTAAATAGTCAAAGTGGTAAACTGATTTCTATGTCTGAGATTATTACTCCAGTTTGGCAATACTCCCCACAACAATACAATCGTTACAATGGTCGTCCATCTTTAAGTGTTACGGGTAGTCCAGCACCTGGTATATCTTCTGGTCAAGCAATGTCAGAAATGGAAAATTTAATCAAACAACTTCCAAAAGGTGTGGGGTATGAATGGAGTGGTATTTCTTTAGAAGAAAAACAGGCTGAATCGCAAACTATATTTTTATTACTTCTATCTATGCTCGTAGTATTTCTTGTTTTAGCTGGGTTATATGAAAGTTGGTCCATCCCTCTTTCTGTTATGTTGGTTGTACCTCTAGGGCTTATAGGTGCATTTATAGCTGTAATGATAAGAGGTATGCCCAATGATATTTTCTTTAAGGTTGGTATGATTACCATCATTGGATTATCAGCGAAAAATGCCATTTTAATTGTTGAATTTGCTAAGGCTCTCCGAGAAGATGGGATGAGTTTAGTTAAAGCAACCGTTGAAGCTGCAAAATTGCGCTTGCGTCCAATCTTAATGACTTCTTTAGCATTTACATGCGGAGTTATTCCTTTAGTTTTTGCAAGTGGTGCGAGTTCTGAAACCCAAAAGGCTATAGGTACTGGCGTATTTGGAGGAATGATCAGTGCAACTCTTCTTGCTTTAGTGTTTGTCCCTATTTTTTTCATTATTGTTATGGGAACTGTTGATAAATTTTCTAAACAAAAAGGATCAAACTAATCTATAAGCTTTGTGGGTTAGAAAAAAAATAACTCACTTTGCATTGATCATATTTAAATTCTTGTTTTATCCATAGCACTAACCTATTAATTTTAAAAAATAATAGGTACTGGCTAAATAGCAAATCGATACATATCTTTTTCATAGAGGAAATATGATTTTAGTAAGTTCTTGTCTGGCTGGCTTAAAGGTACGTTATAACGGGACGCATAGCTTAAACGAAAAAATCGAAAAATTAGTCAAAGATGGAAAAGCTACTATGGTATGTCCAGAGATTCTTGGCGGTTTATCAACACCACGCGAACCTGCCGAGATTTCGGGAGGTAATGGCGATGATGTCTTAGATGGAAAAGCCTGTGTAATTGAAAAATCAGGAAAGGATGTGACTTCAATCTATATTGAAGGGGCATATAGAACTTTAAAAAAAGTTCAATTATTAAAAGCTACTCTGGTAGTGCTTAAAGAAAATAGCCCTTCATGTGGTAGTTCAATGATTTACGATGGTCAATTTAATGGGAATAAGATCTATGGCAATGGAGTTACCTCCGCTTTGCTTAAACGTCATAATATAAAAGTCATTTCAGAAGAAACTTTTTGGCAACTTTTACCCTAGTTCCTCCGCTTTTATTTAAAATCTTCATGCAACTCCAACCACGCCCCCCTTTGCAATATCAAGTCTCTTCGGTATTTAGAGATATAGTGAGGTAATAATCTAAGAAGCATATCCATTACTTCCACATCAGTTAAAAAGTAGTGGTTCAATTTTATGCTGTAATTCTTTAACAATTTTAGCAAGCTGATCATGTAAAACTAACCAACATTGCTCATGACCTTGCCCAATATATTCATCTATTATGAGTTGCAAAATGTCTTGATCTATCTGACTTAAGAATTCTAAAAACCATGTCGCAGCAACATCCTTGGCAACTATTGTTTTATGATCTAATGTATAAGCTATACGGCATAGCGCTAAAATTTGATTACATTCATCCTGATCGTCTTTCCAATGAGCAATAATTTGTGGATAAGTTTTTTGCATGGCAAATATTAATTGTTCATAGCTAATTGGATTTAACCAATCGCAAATATCAGGTCCAAAGATAGTAATGTTATGTAATTGGGCAGTTTTAAGTAAAATACTAATATCTGGATCAGATTGACTATAAAGTAATTCACCTTTGAGTAATTCTTCTCTCAACCACTCGCCATATTGTAGCTGATATGTATATGGATGATTTTTATTGGTAATACTCCCTTTTTCTAATATCGTAATTTCTAAGGCACGCGCTGTAGCATGACCAATCGGAACAGATATATTTAGAAAATTCTGCGCTAATTGTTTTCTTTCCTGATCGGTAATTTCACGTTCAATAATAACTAAAATATCAAGATCACTTTTATGTTTTAAACCACCATCAACATACGAACCATATAAATAAATAGCATAAAGCTTATCTTTAAAATTTTTTTGTAAAAGCTGTTTTACACTTTCAACTTGGCGACACTCTTCATCATTTAAGCTTTGCATATGATTTTTAATTTAAAAAAATAAGTAATGAATTCATAGAGCATTATACAGAACACTGGCTAACATAGCCAGTGGTATTAAAAGGAATTTTAAAGGTTGAGCCATATTCCACTACACCAAGTTTTAAGCGTTGTGCTTATTTAATTTAATTATAGTGAAAAAGTTAGCTTATAAATTTTAAAAAAAAATTAATGACCATGGTTTTTATTAAAATATCTATATAGACAATTAAGCTAATTAGGTGGGCAATTATGAATATGTTGGTAAATATAAAAAGAGAAGTGCAAGCATCTGAATTAGACTTTATTGAAGTCGAAAAGCTAATTTTGCAATGCGAAAAAGCAAAATCGTCAATAAAGGTTATTTATGAAAGCATCAAAGATATTGAACTTGATGCTTACCAGATTGTGAGTGCAATCACCCGAAAATCATATTCATCATCATTCAATACTGAAGAATCTGCTTTAAAACAAATATCGTCATGCTTCTGGAGGAAGTTAACTGAGATCATCAATCTTAGAAACTTTATATCTGAAAAAGAATATGATGCGTTGTCAGATAAAATTGCTCGTCATGAAATTGAAGATTTCACGATGGATAACGTGAATGTATTTTTAGAATCTATCTGGTCTACGCGCCACATGGCATATGCTCGTAAAGTTGATTCATTGTTTTGCCAATTATCAAGCAAATACAAAACCAATCTTGGTGCTGGTATTAACCCGTGCGTGATCATTCATCACAATAGCTACCATTCTTATTGCAGACGAGATAATTTAGTGGAAGAAGTACGCTTTATAGCAAGGCAGTTATTTGGCAAGCCTTTAGACCACACTAGATTAGATAAACTCAGGTTAGATCGTGGTATCTGGCATAGCATTGATGATAATTTATTACGCATTAAGATCTACGAAAACGGTAACTGTCATATCTTGTTTAATCAATGCGTAGTTGATCGCATTAACCAGGTATTAAACCTGTTATATCCGAATCAAATTGGCATAGATCCAAATGTAAAACACAAACGCCGTGCGTATGATGAACCCATTTTATAAAGCTCATTAAAAAACCATCAATTGTTATTGTGGTTTTTTTTAGATATATACGGTACTAATTTTGCGATCGTGCCACTGGTGAACATACACTGACCATATCACTATGGATACTTGGGATAAATCATATCCCTTAAAGGCAGATTTAAATTTAGACTCCATTTTTCGGAGCTGCATTCTCTTATCACGAGATGGCTCTAATTCAATATCCCCAATGAATTGAGAATTGCAATAAGATCTTGTTCAGGTGTATCAGCAAGCACCGTCACGTTATAGCCACCGCTAAACTGGTGTAATTCAGCACAGTACTCAACATCAGACGCCGTGAGTACCAATTCAACATCAAAATATTGAATCACTTTAAGCACCTGGTACTTTGCTTTAAAGAATCCGTTGTTTTCAGCTAACTTCATCGCTTCAGCAATGGTGATGTTTTCAAGCACAAGACGGTCTTGAGCTGGTTCATCTTCATATGTTTTAAAACTTAACAATTTAATTAAACTTAATTAATTAACTAATTGCTCGTTAAATTATTCTTAATGCATTACGGCGATACGGCTAATAGAAAAATCATATTAGTACGCAAGCGATGTTTTTTAATTGATTAAAAAAAGATTGAAAATCTTATTTTTCGAGAAAGGTTTGCCAGGTTGTGTTTTCCCATAAAATGAAACTATCAAAAGCAGAAAGCTTAAAACTTGGAGTGAACAGCATGTCAAATTTAAACGCTCAATCAGTACAGTTACAAGGCACTTTATACATCGGTTTCCCTAAAACTTTTAGCGGTGCTCACATGGAAACATTGTTTGATGAAATCTCAGATTACATCGACAACAACTGTGATTTAAAGAGATGGATCCGGAAATTTG
>NZ_JAALGV010000134.1:0-3991 GCF_011174875.1 Acinetobacter sp. GFQ9D191M | reverse complement strand
GTCTTTAATGTGCAAAGACAGTTGCACAACTTCATCAATCAAATAAGCAACAGGACTTACAGATTGGCTTTTTGTGAAAGTCGGTGCACCAGCTTCAGCGATAAACTTCTCGCTAATCGGTTTTTTGATTTCTAAGCGATACACACGGCGCAGCTTGTTTAAGCAATCAGACATTGAGCCATCGCCAATACCGTGACGGGCTTTCTTGTTATCACGAGTCTTAAACGTGAAGTATGGAAAATGTTTGGCCATGACTGCAGTAATGTCTTTACCAACCAAGTAAATGTGGCTGTGTGTTTCGTAGAAGTGGGTAAATGACGTCTCTACGTGATAAGCAGCCAACAAGCTTTTTGCTTGAGGGTCAGTGATAACCGATTTAACTTGTTTAATCATTTTTTTGGCAATTGTTTTGTTATTCATGATGAACACCCTATAAATTTGATTAATTAGATTGAGTTAATGCAAGTTGCGTAAAAATACGTTTTAGGCACACTTTACATGTAACAAGGTGCGGTACCGTGTCCACGGTAACTTCACCTACTTTCATTTTGAATTCTTTCTTTGCTTCATCTGCAGGGAATAAGCCTCCAGCTGAGCACAAGTACTGGTTTTTCTCACGAACCAATTTAGATCCTGAGTAGTCTTCATCAAAAACCAAGTGAGTCACTGTATTTGATTTTTCACCATCGCCCCATGATCCAGCTGACAAGCCTGACATTACAATTTTTACACCAGTGAACCATTTGAACGGTAAAGCACTGAAGTTTTTCTTCTGATCGATAGCATCAAAGATCGGTTTAGCTTGTTGCAGCGCATTGAATAATTCAAACAATGCAGTAATTTTTTTCTTAGCATCCTGTTCAGCCTGGTTCCACTTGGTTTGCGCCTCATACTCAGCACGGGTATACCAGACCACTTGCCCATTTTTTGCATATAGCCAAAGTTTTTTACCAGTCATGAGATGGTTCACCATCGCATCGGGCATATCAAACATGAGGTTGTTAAATGACATAACTTTGTCATTCAGGTTGATAAAAGACTTTTTATCTTCAGGTAGTAGCACCGGCACTAACGTAGAGCGTACTAATGCTTCGTAGTTGTCAGTAGACATGCTAGAACGTGGGAAACTATGACCTGTAAACACTGGCTTAAGATAAGGGTTGTATGGCAACTCAGTTGCTAAAACCTTGGTGGACCATTCTTCCCACAAATTGAACTTTTTAGCTTGTTCAACCATATGGTGCAGATCTGCAGTAGAAATTCTAACTGATGGCATTGAAGGGTTATTTATTGATTCTGGCGCACGAGTTACACGAACAAGTTCTATAACTTCATGCGCTTCAATTGGACCATATTTGCGATCAAGGTTTTTGCTAAGTAATTCATTAATAGTAACCATTTCAACTCCAAGTTTTAAGCTTTCTGCTTCAATATGTTTATTTTAAGATAGAACCTAAACCAAAAACTTTTTTAAAATTATTTATTTTTATTATTGTTTTACTGGTCCTTGCTGCGACTTTTAACAGATAGCAGCTAAAAATAGTAATGAGGATGCTATTAAAATGATGGAAGCAATTAAGGTACCATACAAATAAGCATTGATCCTGGTGCGCCAGATCTAGCGCTGGCCACAACCAAATTTCTAAACCTTTTTTTAATCAATTAAAAAACATCGAATGCGGTTTTCAACTGCCAACCAGTGAAGCAATAGACATGCTTCACTGGTTGTTGTTATTAAGCTTCAGTCAATTCATTAATATCTAGGATATGAACGCCGTTTGATGTCAGTAGCCAACATGAGAGGGTATGTGCTTCAGTGACTTGAAGTATGAGGCTGTTAAGAGTGTCACTAGATTTTTTGCAGTAAAGGCAATCAGGTTCAGGATTGCTACCATCATCATCAATCAATGGCGTGTCAGCAATTAAGCGGTATGAAGCATACTTAATGATGTCAATATCATCGGCATTGATTGGCTCTTTTGAGCTTAGGCGTACTTGCTCTAAACTGAATGCTTCAGGTTCAATCCATTTAACCTTACTGGTGTTTTCAATCTGGTAACTTAACTGAGTGCCATCAGCAAAAAACACGACAAATTGACCATCTTCAATGTGCTGTACTTTAAAATTGCATGGAATGGTGAATGTGTTGTAGTAATTCATGGGGTTTCTCCAAGTTGTAGGCGTTGAGCCTAAGTTGATTAATCGTTTAAAACAGATTCGATAAAAGAGAGTATTTCAGCTTTAAGAGATGCTGAAATGGTTGCAGTATTTAACTGGCTTAAATACATATCAGCTTTGTCTTTTATTTCTTTTGACGTTGCGGTTTTACGAATTAAAACTAATGTATTCCACATATTAAAAGCCCTTTAGGATAGTGATTAAATCTATATTCATTATACAAAGCGCAATAGCTGTTTAATTTTTCTTAAAATTTAAAAATTCAAAACCTTTTTAATCAATTAAAAAAACATCGAATGCATTTTAAAAAATACCCAAAAGAAAAGGGATAAGGTTTTACGCTTATCCCTGTTTGGGTTTTAGATATGGCAATCAACAATCGTGATTATATAGTCGCTTGGAAAGCTCTTGAGCAAGGCTTGGTTTTTGTTTTCCCAATCTTCTTCCTTGCGAATATCCAGTCCAAACATGCCACACTCTGAACCTGTCCAGTCGCCTATTTCATCACCACTGGTCGCATCTAAGAAACAGTATGTACCGAATGGGTTTGCTGATTTTTTAGCTAGGAATTCTTCACGGCTCACCAAAAATTCATCAAATTCATGTCCGAATATGCCAAACAGGTTATCCGTATCACTGGCTTTCATTAATAAGATTGCATCTTGGTTATGATAGAAATTACGCTTATCGTTCACTGATTCGATTGATTCATCAGACCAAACATCAGCCCATGACCGCCAAGTACGTGAAGCATCACCGATACACTTCTCAAAATAGTCATAAACACGGTTAGCTTCGGTTTTTAAGCGGTTGATTTCGGTTTCAAAATCTAGCTCACCAATCGGGCAGCTATCCACTTTTCGTCCATCAAGACGCAACAGCATGTTTTTCCAACGTCCTCCGATTTCATACCAATCGTATTTCGGATTCGGGTTGGTGGTGGTGAAGTAATCGACCACTTTACCGTCAGCATCAAGCTCTATCCATTCTGTCCAACTTTCATCAGGTTTTTCACCTGTCAAAACAGTCGGCGTAACTTTTTCGTTATACCAGTTAATGAACTGTTGAAGCTCAAACACTTCAGTACATGGCACATCTTTTTGATGCCATTGAATGAACATGCCTAAATCACGAATGCGACTTGAGTACGTACCATCATCGTTTTTGACCTGTACCACTGATAAATGCTTACCGCCGTTCGGGAAGTCAGCAAAAATATCACCTTTGTTGTTTTTGATGGCATAAAGCTCTAAGTCTGTTGCATCACGCACGAAACGAGAGTCGTCAAGAAACGCATAGCGTTCTTCACCATCATCTAAGATAGGCTTTGAGTTTTTCATCAAAGTGATTTCTGTCGATTCGTATTGGTCTTTAATTTCGTCCAATGATGATTCTGAAATGCAATATTTGTTTTTAATGCCTGAGCATTCAAATTCGTAAAATGGTTCTAGGGCATCTACAACATCACCATCAGGGGTGGTAACTACTGCAACTGTGAAATGTGACATTTTAAAATCTCCAAGTTTTGAGCCGTGTGCTCTACATCTGAGATTCCATAATAGTTATTAAGTGGCGTTTATAATTTTTTCCTTAAAATATTAATGAAGCTGAATTTAACAACGGTAGTGGTTCAGTAATTAAAATATTTTAATCAATTAAAATCACCGTATACGTTGAATAAAACTAATATCAATTATTTATATTTAATTAAATAAAATAAGGCTCACATATTAAAATAACCTGATTACATAGATCTATATCAAAAAAAGATGGCAATAATTAATAGTTGCCATGGCAGAGTAAAACTTGAAGT
>NZ_JAALGV010000133.1:0-23900 GCF_011174875.1 Acinetobacter sp. GFQ9D191M | reverse complement strand
AAAAGTGTCAACACACCCTAGATAACTTATTTTGTGACCGTGGTGCGATTGAAATTACAGTTCCAACATCTACCAGTCTGGTTGGACAGGATCTTCTAAAAGGAGAGACTGCAAAGTTTTCAATTGAATCTGCTTTAGGAGATAGTGATTTAATTCCTAAAGAGCAATGCAATAACATTATTGGAGAGAATCCAAAGGGTGAGCCTTGGCAAGATGGCTGCTTACAGGTTATCCAAACCAAAACTGTTTCCAAGGGCAAAACAGTCATTGATATTGATGGGAATGTTGTTTATACCCCAGATTCACAATGGCATGGTGCTGACATTTTTGAAATTCAGGTAGTTACTTCCTCTACACGATTTAATAAGTCCAAACCTTATCTGGTTTTAAGTACCCAGATTGTACAGGAACCTAAAAATGAAATGAAAGACAAGTCTGTGAAGACCTCGGGTGGGGCATGGGGGATTGCTGGCTTAATGGGCTTGATAGGGTTGATCGGCCTACGTCGCAGATTAAAAGATTAAGGAAAAATCATGAAAAATTATAAAAAAGGACTGCTTGCAGCCATGATTTTATCTGCCATGAGTTTAATGGCAGCCGAAGATAAAACCATATATGTCACTACATTTGCTGACGAGGACGGGGAAAATACCAGTGCCTGTTCCTTGCGTGAAGCCATTAAGACAGCCAAGCTGGATAAATCCTATGGAGGATGCAATGTTGGCCGTACATTGCGTAATGATGGTTCCGCTCCAGATGTCATCCAACTCGAAGCTGGGGAATACAAACTCAATAGTGAAATTATTGTTGAATCCCATGTCAATATTTTTGGAAAATCACCCTTCAATTATACTCAAAGAAGTCCTATTACCTTTTTATATCCAACACGTGAGGCTTTAACAACCACCATTTCAGGCCAAGGGAAAACCCGCTTATTTAATACGGTCGCTAGCCAAGCCAGCATGGTGGTAAATGGTGTCATCCTGAAAGATGGTTATGCTGCAAAAACCAGTCTGGATAAAGGTAATGGTGGAACATTTTATGTCGCCGGTCCTCTAAGCCTCGTGAATAGTGAAATTGTAAATTCACGAGCGGCTGCAGAAGGGGGAGCAATTTATGCAGTGGCGATGAATAATGAAAAAGTTATCAGGATTCAGGATTCCTTAATTCATCAGAATAAAGCAGCTACATATGGCAGTGTCTTGGCTATGGATTGTGTGGGGAATTTGGGCAGTACAGAGACCAAGCTAGAAATTAGCGCAAGCAGCATTGTCAAAAATGGTTCTACTGATACGGCCAGTATTCTGGACTTCTGTGGTTATGCCAAAGCTGATATTAGTAACTCTACGATTGCAAAAAATACGACCAGTACTACAGGTCATATTTTCCGAATGGCTAATGAAATCAGCCGTCCATTAAGTTCTTTCTTCACTTTTAGTGCCATTAATAACACGATTGTCGAAAATACTGCTCGCTCTACCATCTTTTATGACAATACTGGTAATTCGAGTCTGGCTTATAACGTGTTGGCCTTTAACCAGGGCTTGTCTTGTGAATATGCCTTGAATGGTGGGAATCCAAGTAAAGAACAAGGTGTAGATTTATTTACTGCTTATAATGCGATTCATACAAGTGGTTCCTCACGCTGTATATTACCTGAACTGGCAGAAAACAGTGTTTCAACGAATATTGATGTATCCAGTAATCAGATCACAGATCTATTAACTGCTTATATCGAACCTTCTGTAAATAACCGTTATTTAGGGATGTATTATCCTATTGATCGACAATCGAATACGGATCTGGTCAATATCGGTACAGAAAGTTGTGAAGAAACTGATCAGCGTGGAATTGAGCGGTTGACTAAGGCAACCTTATTATTTAATCCGGACGCAAAAAATTCCTGTGAAATTGGGTCAGTAGAAATCCGGCGCTTAACTGCAGCAGATATTTCTGGCCTAAAAAATAGTTCTTTAACAGAGTTGCTGGATTATTATCAGGAAAATATTGATGATATTAATTCTATTCTGGCCGATAAGAATACAAAACCTGAGGAAATACAGGGCTTAAAGGAAGAGCTAAAAGAATATGAGGATCTTTTAAAATATACCAAGCAATACCAGAAATATCGTGCCATATACGTTAATCCATTTAGTTTGGTCATGCCTCAAGAAACTTTAAATAATACTCAAGTACAAGCTAAAGCATTAAATTCACAAAATTATGAAATTACAGTGCAATCTTTAGGTGTAGGGTCTTTATCTGGATCAGGCAGTTCATTAATTGTTCAAGGTGCGCCGAATGACCCAAATTTAAAATGTGAATGGAAGCCTGACTTAAACCGTATCATGATGTATCGTACTGATGGCAAAGTAACCAGTCTCTCGGATACGGAGTATTGCCGTTATACAATTAAAGACAAGCAGACAGGTGCCAGCAGTACAGGTATTTTGCAGGGCGCATTTGTAAATATTAAACCGATTGTAAAAAATGATGAATATAGAATTAGCGCAGAGAACAATCTGACCGTAACTGTGAATCCATTAGAGAATGACAGCGATGATGGTGATGGTCCACGGATGAATGGCAAGGCTGCTTTCTATCGTGATAAAGATGGTCGTGAGATTCCAATTCGCATTGTCAAGCTTCCTGCCGGAGTAAACCTTTCCGCAGAGCGAGAAGGACCATGCCCAGGAAATTTTGCAGGTGAAACCTGCTATGGTGGAAAATTAACCTTTAGTGTGAAAAATACTTTTAGTCAGTCAGATTATGATATGCAGTATCATGTTTTTGATGCAGATGAGTTGATGTCAGATACAGCTAGAATTAACTTAAAAAATACGGCTAAAAATACCAATACATCATCAAGTGGTGGTGGTTCATTTGGAATTTGGGGATTGTTCGGATTATTAGGTCTGGCAGGATATCGCCGAGTTAGAAAATAATTGCAGCATGAAAAAAGCCTCCAGATGGAGGCTTTTTTATTTAACTTAAATTAATGAGTTTTAGGTTGAGTGAGTTGCTGGTATTTCTGGATATATTCTTCACGGATCGCCAGTCGTTCTTCTGGTGTTGCTTTTTGCATCCGTGCCCCTAACTCCTTACGTTCCTGGCTGCTCATCATTTGCCAGGTTTCACGCATACGCTGCTTTTCAGCTTCAGGAAGCTGGGTGAACCAATCCATGCGTTGCTGTAAATTAATACGTTGCTGTTCAGGCATTTCTTTTAAGGACTGATAACGTTTAATTAATGCCAGTTGCTCGGAATCAGAAAGTGTATCCCAGGTTTCGTTGACCTGCGTATTGGCATCTTTGGAAAAAATCCAAAAACGTTCAAATCCCGCAAAGCTGGTTTGCAGGAAGCTGAATGCACAAAATGCAATTGCTAATCTTTTAGCTGCCATGTGGAACTTTGTCCTCACCTAAAACCATTAACATTTCCAGATCTTCAAGCATCTGTGGGGAGAGTTTGGGGGTAGATACTGCCTGAGTCTGAGGTTCGTTATGGCTGACAATATTCGGTAGCACTACCACGCCAGCAATCGCAGCAGCCAGAGCAAAGCCAGACATTTTTAGAAATGCAAAGCGTGAATGTTGTGCGTCCTGAATATGCTCCAGCACATGATTCATCACCACCGGTTTATCCTTGTGGTGCTGTGCCAGTCCATCAAGTTTGGAAGTTACTTGCTTTAAGAAATCATCTTGCTTCATTCGGATGATCCTCCCAGATATGGATTTAAGTGTGCTAGAGAGGCACGTAGACCTTGAATAGCACGGTGATAATGGGTTTTCACACTGCCTTCTGTACAGTTCATAATTTGCGCTGTAGTTTGAGTATCAAAGCCTTCCCAGGCTCTGAGCATAAATGCTTGCTGCTGACGCACAGGTAATTTGGCAATCGCCTCCTGAATTTCTTCAGCAGTTACTGCCTGATCCAGAAATTCTAAAGGTGAGGGCGTAGATTCATCTACCAGATTGTCAAATTCGACTTCGTCGTCATCAAGGCTGACTTTTTTGAAAAAGGAAAAGGGCTGGTTGCGACGTGCTTCTTTACGACGCCAATCCTGTAATTTGTTATTCAGAATCGTATAGAACAGGGGATACCACTCTTCAGTGCTTTTCTCTGCATAAGATTTATGCAAAGCAATAAAAGCTTCCTGAACCAGATCCATTGCGATCCCATGTTGTCCTTGAGTCGCACTTTCCATCATCACCAAAGCACGCCCAGTCACGTCCTGCATGAAATTTTTCAGGCGAGACTCTGCCGTACTCTTTAGAATACTCGCATCTTGTGACTGCAACGGTTTCGGTGCTAAATCCATAGAGATGGAAAATCCTGTCATTGGATACCCACCATTATTCCCAAGTTCATGTGCATATAACGTTGGGAATAACGATTTGGTTGACAATAAAACTTATTATTTTTGTAGTGTAATCTATTTTATAAATACACTGACTGGAATTAAAACAATGTAACCTAAATACCGTATTAGATACGTTGACGCACCATCTCAAAGAAACAGATAGAGCCTGCAATGGCAACATTCAGGGATTCCTGTCCACCTGGCTGTGGAATAGTCACCGCTTCGGCATGTTGCAGGGCATAGTCAGATACGCCTTGACCTTCATTGCCCAGAATCCAGACGCAGGCTTTACGCAAGTCTTTACTGTACAGGCTGCTAGAACGATGTGAGCTGGTGACATATACCGGAATCTTGAATTGCGGTAAAAGGTCTTCCAGTGCGATATTTTCAAAAGTTTGCAAAGAAAAATGCGCGCCCATACCTGCACGTAATACCCGTGGTGACCAAAGAGATGCTGAACCCTTAGTACAAATGACCTGATCAATACCGGCAGCTGCTGCTGAACGTAGCAGGGTGCCAACATTACCGGGATCCTGCACATTTTCAAGGATCAGAGTGTCAGCCGTAAAATCAAGTGCCTGGCTTGAGCTTGGAATATCGACAATCGCCATACATGCAATCGAAGTGCCTAAGGTACTCAGGTCCTTATAAAGCGATTCACCAATGACAAAGACCACACCGGTATATTTGTTTAAAATAATGTCGAAATCAGGATGCGCTAAAGCATGTTCAGTCGTGAAGATCGAATTGATTTTCTTGTTTTCATGTAACCATGCAAGACACAGGTGCGTGCCTTCAAGCACAGTCTGTCCTTGTTTTTTTCGATAAGAATTCTGTTCAATTAAACCGCGTAAGTGTTTAATTTTAGGATTGTCTTTGGATTCAAGGAAGATGGTTGGCATAAGAAGAAAGTCCACGGCAGTCAATCAAAGATCAACTGCCGTTTAAAAATTAGTGGTGGTAGCTGGTCACAAGCTCAACTTCATTTTTTGAGCCAATGATGACAGGAACACGTTGATGCAGATTTGTAGGTTCGATTTCAAGAATGCGGACACGACCAGTCGTTGATGCACCGCCAGCCTGTTCCATCAGCATACTCATTGGATTGGCTTCATACATTAAACGTAAACGACCTGCTTTAGTTGGGTCTTTTAAGTCGTATGGGTACATGAAGATCCCGCTACGGCACAGAATACGGTGAATATCGCCGACCATACAAGCGACCCAGCGCATATTGAAATCTTTGGCGCGAGGACCTGTTTTACCTGCCAGCAATTCATCGATATAACGCTGTACAGGCGCTTCCCAGTGACGCTGGTTCGATGCATTGATTGCATATTCTTTAGTATCAGCAGCTACCTGAATCGCTTCAGAAGTCAACAGAAACTCTTGAGTTTCAGGATCGAAAGTGAAGAATACCACACCGGCACCCACAGTCAGTGTCATCATGGTTGATGGGCCATACAGCACATAACCAGCAGCAACCTGATTGACACCAGCCTGCATGAAGTCTTCTGCCTGAGTTACACTATTTTTTGCAGGAAGAATTGAAAAGATGGTACCCACACACATGTTGATATCAATATTGCTTGAACCATCAAGTGGATCGAACAATACTAGATATTGACCATTTTCCTGAGCTGAAGTGAATTCATCCAGTTCTTCAGACGCTAAACCGCCTACATGTGGATGTACTTTTAATGCATCAATCAGATAATCATTAGAAATCACATCCAGTTTCTTCTGCTCTTCGCCTTGAACATTTTCATGTTGAGCACTACCTAATACACCCGCTAGAGCACCTTTTTGCAGGAGTTGGTCAATACGCTTGCAGGTATTTCCAATTGTTTCAATTACTTGTGCAAGTTCAGGTGTGAGGTTCCCGCTTTGTTGTTGTAGAAATTGGGATAAGGTGCGGTATGACATAAGGGAAAAACTCCAAGACTTATAATCGGGGAAAAAAGATCAAAACGATATACGGCTATATTTTAGAGGAGAACGTCCGAAAAGGACAATTAAACTGAATTATTTGTTGTGATTTTGCCCTTGCAACTCCTGTGGAAAGTGCTATGTTGAATCAAAGGAAAAAATGATCATAGGAGCACAGAGATGACAACATTAAAGTTTGATGCGACTCCAACGCCGAGCGAAGCGATTAATCTCGATGAAATTTCTGAAGACAAGATGAAAGAAGCGTGGAAGGATTACGAAGCAAAACCTGAATATAAAAAATTCAATAAACACGACATGATTGAATCCATGCAAACTGCAGAAGAAGGTGAAGGCAAAGAGTAATTTTATTCTTTGATCTTTCAAATATCCCTCTAATAAAAAAGCACTCGATTGAGTGCTTTTTTATGAATGATGTATTATTTAAATGATCACTTATTTTAGTAGTGGTGGAACAGCTTCGTAGTTGATTTCTACACGGCGGTTTTCTTTCCACGCACTTTCATCATGGCCAGGATTAACTGGCATTTCTTTACCATAGCTCACTGCTTCAAGTTGGCCTGCATTTACACCAGAAGTGATCAGGAAACTTTCTACTGCTTTGGCACGACGTTCACCAAGCGCCATGTTGTATTCACGTGTACCGCGTTCATCTGTATGGCCTGTCAGAGCTACACGAGAATTGGCATTTGCCATCAGGAACTGGGCATGTGCTTGCAGAGTACGGATATCGTCATTGCTCAGTTCACTGCTGTCATAGTCAAAGTGAACTACACGTTTAGCTAAATAAGCCTTATTTTCCGCAGTTACACCTTTAGCAGATGCACCGGCCATATTTTGAGCACTTAAAGCTGCATCTTCACTTAGACCTTCAGTGTTTACAGTGGTGGTGCCACTGGTATCCAGGTTGCCAGTTTGGACTTCAGCTGCTGGTTTACGGCTGGCACAACCAGTCATTACGACTGCAGCTGCAAGTAAAGGAAGTGCAAATAATTTTACTTTGTTCATTCTTCATCTCCATGAAGGTTGATTATGGGGTAAAGCATTTATAAATATTGAACTATTATTTTGGTGCCCAAGCAGGTTCGCGGACTTCACCTGTTTCACTTGGCAAATTCATGCGGAACCGGCCATCGAGAGACATAATGGATAACAATCCACGGTTACCTTCGCGAGTGGCATAGACCACCATCTGACCATTTGGCGAGAAGCTAGGTGATTCATCCAGGCTGGTTGGCGTCAGGATATTGGTCACACCTGAGCTAATATCTTGTACAGCCACTTTATAGTTACTGCCACTTGGACGATGAACCAATGCAAGTTTCTTACCATCTGCACTTAAGGTCGCGCGGGCATTAAATGCGCCACGGAAAGTCAGACGTTTAGTACTTTCATTATTGAAATCATAGCGGTAAATCTGCGGAGAACCACCACGATCTGAAGTAAAGATAAATGATTTTCCATCTGGTGCATAACGTGCTTCTGTATCAATTGCGCTATCGTTAGTCATGCGTTTTAACTGGCGTGTTTCCAGATTCATCTGATAGATTTCCGGGTTGCCGTGCATAGATGCAGTGAACAGCATGCTCTTGCCATCTGGAGAGAAGCTTGGCGCACCGTTTAAACCACGGAAGCTGGCCAGCTTTTCACGTTGACCAGTCGCCAGATCCTGTACATAAATGGCCGGACGTTTGGTCTCAAAAGACACATATGCAATTTTTTTCGCGTCCGGTGTCCAGGCAGGTGACAGGATTGGATCACGCGAAGTCAAAATGGTCTTTGGCTGTTCACCATCCGTATCGGCAATCTGTAAGGTATAACGCTGCTCAGGCGTTGCCGGGTTACGTAAGACATAAGCAATACGGCCAGTGAAATCTCCCGGAATACCGGTTAATGCCTGATAGATGGCATCACTGATCATATGGGCTGCCTGACGGGTACGTGAAGCAGGAACAGTCAGCAACTCATTCAGTAAGTATTGACGTTTTTCGACATCATACAATTGATACTGAATGCTATAAGAACCATCCGGATTGGTCTTGGATGAACCGGTCACCACATAGGGTACGCCTGCAGCTGCCCAAGCTTCAGCATTTGGCGAATTTAGTTGTGCTGTAGCAGGTAAATTCTTCGAGGCACTGGCAAATTTACCAGAACGATTCAGGTCATTTTCCACCACCGGATAAATACTCTGATCCTGGCTAAAAGGCACAATGGCAATTTTAGGAGCAGCTTCAGGAGCTTTGGTAATTTCCAGATGCAGTTGGGCCTGAGACTGGGTCGCAGTGACCGCACCCAAAGTGGTCATGATTGCAAGGCAGAGTAGGTGTTTGCGTGTCTTTTCCATCATTCGTTATTTACTCAAATCAACGGAGTTATTTATAAGTGATTGGGCTACATCATCGCATGGATTTATGCGAAATAGACCACGAATTTATCATCAAACTGTTATATCACTATGGGGAGTGATTATTATTTAATCTGTTTCAATTGAAGTTTAACTCAAAAAAACAGCCATAACACTTTTTCTTTATTATGGCTGTTTTTCATTAATGAGCTGTAAAGGTTGAAGTAAAACTTCGTGCTTCACGGCGTGCATCCGGATCTGAAGGCATTGGATAAGGTGCAGCAGCACGTACTGCCGCTTCTACACTGGCTTTCATATCTGGATCACTGGCACTCACCACCACAGAAACCACAGAACCACTATCGCTCAAAGTGACCCGAGCAGTCGCTTTCTGGCCTGAGGAGCCCACAGGGGTATCCCATGCACGTCTGATTTTATTTTCGAAATCACGTTTTGCAGTAGAGGCAATTCGCTTAGATTCCGCTTTTTTCTGTGCAGCTTCTTCAGCAGCCTGTTTGGCTGCAGAGGCTTTGGCATCAGCTTCTGCTTTAGCCTTTGCCGCAGCCTCAGCTTTATGTTTAGCATCCGCCTCTGCTTTAGCTTTTGCAGCGGCATCAGCTTTATGCTTGGCATCAGCATCCGCTTTGGCCTTCGCAGCGGCATCAGCTTTACGTTTAGCTTCGGCCTCTGCTTTAGCTTTCGCCGCAGCGTCAGCTTTGTGCTTGGCATCTGCTTCCGCTTTAGCCTTCGCAGCCGCGTCAGCTTTACGTTTAGCTTCAGCCTCTGCTTTGGCTTTTGCCGCAGCGTCAGCTTTATGTTTAGCATCCGCCTCTGCTTTAGCTTTTGCAGCCGCATCGGCTTTACGTTTAGCTTCGGCATCTGCCTTGGCTTTTGCCGCAGCATCCGCTTTTGCCTTGGCTTGAGCCTCTGCTTTTTGCTTGGCGGCTAAATCAGCCTTTTTCTGCGCTTCAAGTTTGGCTTTTTGTGCAGCATCGGCTTTACGCTGTGCTTCTACTTCGGCCTTACGCGCTGCTTCAGCTTCAGCCTTAGATTTTTGTGCAGCCTCTGCTTTGGCTTTGGCAGCAGCCTGTTTTGCCTGTTCGGCGGCTTCAGCACGTTTTGCTGCTTCGGCTGCTTGCTGAGCGGCTTTGGCTTGAGCAAGCTCTGCCGCTTTGGCTTCTTGCTGAGCTTTTTGAATATCGATCTGTGGGGGTGCTGGTGCAGGCTGCGGTGCCGGAGGTGTCGGTGCAGCTGCCGTTGGAACCACAGGTGCAGGCTCTACACTCGGTTCAGCAGTTTGGGTAATTTCTTCTGCAATATTTTCATGTGCAGTTTCTTCAAACTCGGTTTCTTCACGAGTCACCGGCTTGAGGTCTTCAGGTTTAATTAAAACCGTTTTAATCTGTTTTGGCGGTTCAGGTGGCTTACTCATGCCCAGAAAAAGCAGGCCCACCAAAGCAACTGCATGGATTCCTAGCGTAAACCCAATCGCAATTGCTTTCTTCTGAAACGGTGGTTTCTGATAATTTTTCATACTTTATTCTAATGGCTTGGTCAGTAAACCCACTTGGGACAAACCGGCATCTTGCAGGCTTGACATCAAGGCCATCACATCGCCATAAGGGCGGGTGGTATGACCATTGATCACGACATTGAGGACCTTGTTTTCACTTTCCGCAGTGCTTTGCGCTTCTATCAAAGTCTGCGTCAAAGCCTCTAGGGTGACAGGACCTGTGGTCTGATTTTTATATTCCAGAAAATAAGTACCATCTTCTTTTAAAGTGACGATAGTAGGCGCATCTTTGGATTCGATCGGCAAGCCATTGGCCTGCGGCAAATCGACCTTGATGCCACTGGTAATCATTGGGGCAGTCACCATGAAAATGACCAGAAGTACCAGCATCACATCGATGTATGGCACCACATTCATGTCACTTTTCAGTGGTTTTTTAATACGCTCGAAGCGTCCTGAACGTTGAATGGCCATTAGTCATTGTCCTGCGTAGCGCCCACAGATTGACGTTGCAGCAGAGCTACCATTTCTTCAGCAAACAGGGCGCGGTCAGAGTACAGTGCTTCACCTTTAGATGTGAAATGGTTAAAGGCTAAAACCGCAGGAATTGCAGCAAATAAACCAATCGCCGTTGCAATCAGGGCCTCTGCAATACCAGGTGCGACAGTGGCCAAAGTAACCTGATCGACATCTGCCAGACCAATAAAGGCATTCATGATGCCCCAGACGGTACCAAACAGACCGACATAAGGAGCGACTGAACCAATACTGGCCAGCGCACCCAAGCCTTGTTCCAGATGTCCCTGATCACGACTTAAACCTACCCGCAGAATACGTTCGGTTCCTTCAATTGACTGGGCAGTTAGAGCATGGCGTTTTTTAAGTTTAAGGAACTCGCCCAGACCCTGATAGAAGATATCTTCCAGACCAGTACGTTTGGAATTGAGCTGGGCATTGTTATAAAGCGTCTTGAGTTCGGCACCTGACCAGAAAATTTTCTGGAAATGATCGTCGTCAGCCTGAGCCTTTTTATAGCTCATGGTTAACTTAGCAATCAGGTACCAGCTGTACAACGAGGCTAACAGGAGAGAAAGCATCACCAGTTGTACGACAGGGCTTGCTTGTAAAATAAGATCTGAGACTTGAAGAGATGATTCTAACTGAGTTGCCATAGCTGTTACGTGTGCCAAATAATTTTTTTAGTCTTGTTCCAATTCTTTATGAATCAGTTCGCGGATTTCATCAGGAAGTCGACGTGGTTTCATGTCTGCACTAATACATGCCAACTCGACCTCACCAGATGCAAGCATGATTTCACCACGATAAATATTTTGTTGCAATACAAATGATGAAGCTTTACATGAAATGACACGTGCAGTCACGGTAATCAGGTCATCCATGAGGATTGGGCGCATATATTTGACGTTAATTTTGTGCACAACAAAGTTATAGTCGGATTGATGCCAGTAGTGACTCACTCCGGAAGCACGTAACCATTCAGTACGGGTACGTTCCATATAGCGAATATGGTTAGCGTGGTAGACAATGCCACCCGCATCAGTATCTTCAATATAGACGCGGATATTGAATTCAAAGTGATTCGCCATAGTTTTGTTCCATGCAGATTTTACGAAATTATTGCTTGTTTTTAGAGGCTGGAGCAGGCTTAGAATTTGCCTTATTCATTCCAAAAGTCAAGCAATTTAGCGCGTCAAAGTTTAGCACTGTGAGCTTTGAGACCAATGGCACAAGATGTCAAATCTGGATGGAGTAGGGGCTAAGCCAGTACGGAACGGCCAATTGCTTATTAATACGGCGAAGTAAAAGCATGAATGAGACCAGTCACTCATGCTTGAGGAACTAAGAATCAGCTTTTGTTATTTTGCTTCCAGCTCGCTTGTACCTGATCAGCCACTTTTGGATAATCCAGAATAAAACGGACATGACTTTCTACGCCGGTTTTTAAAGTCGCATCATCGACTATAAAATTCGGGTTATGGTTCGGTGCTGCTTTGGCTGGGTCCTGATCGGCTGGCGTTGCACCGACGAAGACAAACAATGATGGCATCAGCTTGCCATAATAAGCAAAGTCTTCACTGGCACTAGCATTGTTATCAAGCAGATGCAGTTTATTTTCACCATTCACCTTAGCCAGAGTCGGACGCATCAATTCGGTCAAGGTTTTGTCATTGGTGGTAACAGGTGCATAGGGTGCAATTTCTACTTTGACTTTGACATCATTGGCTGCGGCATTGTGTTCCAGCATTTCCGGCAAGTCTTTTAAAATGCCTTGACGGACATCTTCACTGTTAGAACGAATCGTACCGACCATATTCACCTGATTAGGAATCACATTTCCTGTGGTACCACCCTGAATACTTCCAATACTGACCACGCCCATGCCTTTGGTTAAATCAGCTTTACGGCTTACCAGACTTTGTAAATTATTAATCATCTGTGCAGAAGCATAAATTGGATCGCGACCTGCCCAAGGCATTGAACCATGTACCTGATGGCCATCTACCTGTATACGTAAATGATCCGCGCTATTGAGAATTGCACCATCTTTATAGAAAATATTGCCGCTTGGCATACCCGCCATCACATGCATTCCAAAAATCACTTCAGGCTGAGGATTCTTGAGTGCGCCATCAGCCAGCATTTTACGTGAGCCGATCTGATCACCTTGACTAAAGTTATCAATATCTGCACCGCCTTCTTCTGCTGGCTGGAATACAAAAACTACGGTTCCGGCAATCTTATCTTTATTGGTAGCGAGCACTTTGGCTGCACCTAATAGCATTGCAGTATGCGCATCATGACCGCAGGCATGCATCACATAAGTTTCCTTGCCTTGATAAATACCTTTCTGCTTGCTGGCAAAAGGTACAGCTGCCGTTTCCTGAATCGGCAAGGCATCCATATCTGCACGTAATGCCATGACGGGGCCAGGTTTTGAACCTTTTAGAACGCCGATCACACCTGTTTTGGCATAGCCTTTACGTACTTCAATACCATAGGACTTTAATTCTTTTTGTACTAATTCCGAGGTTTTGAATTCCATATTGCCCAGTTCAGGATATTGGTGAATATGCTGGCGTAGTTTGATGGTATGCGCTTCGGCTGCTTTAACAGAATCATCTACCCAATCTGCTAAAGCCAGTTGACTGCAAAATAAAAGAGGGAGACAAAACGAAAGCGTCTTATGCATGTTCATATCAGGGAGAACCTTAAAAATCTGAATAGAGTTAAAGAGATGCCTGAGCATTACATAATGCACTACATTTGACCAAAACCCTCTGAATATGGATTTCATACCTTTTCGGTATATTCATTTTTAGTACTTGCTGATAAAGGGAATTTTACAGAGGTAGATATTGTAAAATTATGTAATTATAAAAATTTAACGGTCTATTTTATTTAAAAAATTCAAACGAATAGAGAATTATTAAAAGGAATTTGTATCTGATTTAAAAATCTTTCATTATCTAAGTTTCAACTATTTCTCTAAGTTAAATACTATTTTGGCATTAAAGTTGCTTGGATTATTTCATAATTATTATTGATAAAATTTAAAAGAAATAGCCTAAGTATTTGCTTAAAGAGCAATAACTATAATAGCTAAATAAACTACTTAATAATAAAGATTCGAGTTTGTGCTTTTGGAGCTAATTGATTGCAGTAGTCAATTAGCTCTTTTTCTTTATGATAAAAAATGGCTAAGCCAAAAGAATTTTAACCCTTACTTCGGCTCAGGCGGCGTTATGCCAAACTGTAAATAAGCCATATTGGTCGCAATACGACCGCGCGCAGTACGCATCACATAACCTTGCTGAATCAGATAAGGCTCAATCACATCTTCCAGCGTACCTGAATCTTCTGCCATTGCTGCTGCCAAAGCTTCTACACCCGCCGGGCCACCATCAAAGCGTTCTAGCAACATCGACAGGTAACGACGGTCGAGAGTATCCAAGCCATCTTTATCCACGTTCAACATATCTAATGCACGTTGAGCCATTTCCTGAGTGACTTCACCTGTGCCTTTGACTTGAGCATAGTCACGTACACGACGCAATAAACGGTTGGCAATACGCGGTGTACCACGTGAACGACGTGCAATTTCTTTTGCGCCATCTTCGGTCATTGGAACATCCAAGAGGCTTGCAGAACGTTTCACAATATGAGTGAGGTCATCGACTGAATAGAATTCCAGACGCTGCACAATCCCGAAACGGTCACGAAGTGGAGAAGTGAGTAGACCAGCACGTGTGGTTGCAGCGACCAAAGTAAATGGTGGTAAGTCCAATTTAATCGAACGGGCAGCAGGGCCTTCACCAATCATGATATCCAGCTGGTAGTCTTCCATGGCTGGATAAAGGATTTCTTCAATCACAGGTGACAAGCGGTGAATCTCGTCAATAAACAGAACATCACCTTCCTCAAGATTGGTCAGCATTGCTGCCAGATCGCCCGCACGTTCTAATACTGGGCCAGAAGTCGATTTGAGATTGCCACCCATTTCACGGGCAATAATATTCGCTAACGTCGTTTTACCCAGACCCGGAGGTCCAAAGATCAAAGTATGATCGAGAGCTTCGGCACGGCCACGAGCAGCACCAATAAAGATTTCCATTTGCTCACGCACCACGGGCTGACCGATATAGTCATCGAGGGAAGTCGGGCGGATGGCACGATCAAAATGATCTTCGGGTTTTTCAGAACCACTGATGAGACGGTCTTGCATATCTATTAACTTAATCTCTTTATCGAAGCTGTTTGATGCTGCAGAAACAGCCTCAAATAATGATTTGTGTTTAACTGCCATTGTGTAGGCGTTGTCTTACTTTTGAAAGATCAAAAGTAACAAAAATCTTTTGTTGAGTTGAAGGTACTTCCTGTACCTTAACTCAACCGGCGACATCCATGTCGCCAAAGCTCGAGCAAATTTTGGATTGAAAATTTGCTCATAGGTAAATTGCTTATTTATTCATCGACTTTAATGCAGCACGGATGATGTCACTGGCTTCGGTAAACTCACCTTTGGCTGCATTCACCAGTTTTTGCGCTTCAGCCGGTTTATAACCGAGAGACTGTAATGCAGCTTCAGCTTCAGCTACAGCTGAATTGCCCATAAACTGAATTTGTGGAGCTGTCGAATTGCTTGGAGCAGTGCCCGCAGACATGGCTTTAAAGCGATCGCGCAGTTCGATCATCAAACGTTCAGCAGTTTTCTTGCCGACACCTGGAACTTTAACCAAGGTATTTACATCTTCATTCTCAACTGTATGAATTAGCATTTCTACACTTAAGGTAGATAGAATGCCGAGTGCCATTTTCGGGCCAACGCCGTTCACTTTTAATAAAGTACGGAAAATAGTTTTTTCCTGAGTATTTAAAAAACCATACAGTAATTGTGCATCTTCACGTACGGCCAGATGTATCCATAGGGTAATTTTCTGGCCTTTTTGCAACTGGCAAAAAGTAGTGAGCGGCGTATCGATTTCATAACCCACACCATTCACATTTAATAATACAGTCGGTGCTTCCAGCGCCAGCACTTCACCAATCAGGCATCCAATCATCTTTTATCATTACTCAATTCAGTTTTGCAGCATAGTAGTCAGCATTTTCAGGAAAGGCAAAATCTCCTTCTGCAAAACAGGTGATTTTGCTGCAATAATCATCTAATCCAGCCAGATGTTTTATAACAATCCGGCTTTATTACCCTGCAATTCCTGTGACAGGTTATAAGCCTGATGATCCGAGAATTTCGAGATAATATCCAGCACCTGCATGATATTGTCATAATGGCTGTCTTTAAAATTCGCCCCTGAACGTTGCAGGATCGACATTAAACGTTGCTCCTTAAAACTCAGGTTTTTATGCGGTGTGGTCAGCGGGATAAAGGCATCCAGAATATTTTGCAGACTTTGATGGGCAATGATTTCTAAGCCTGCTTTTTGTGGATGTTCAAAAATCTTGTCACGTGCCAGTTCTTTGGCACGATTAATACCACTTTCAATATCTGACGAACAATATTGCAATAAAGTGCCTTGTAACTGGCCAGACAGAATCTGGTCATGATGGCGTGCAAAAGCAGTCGTCACTTCATTCACCAGACGTTTCATCACACGGCCACGCAGTGCAGCAATTTTCTGTTGCCAGGTCGTATCAGGCATGCCGATTTCAGAAGGCGTTCCATAATCTCCGAGCAGATTTAAAAATACCGGTTCCACTTCAGCATAGCTGAGCATGTTCAAGCTGATGCCATCTTCTAGGTCAATCAGGGCATAACAAATATCATCGGCTGCTTCGAGTAGATAGGTCAGTGGATGACGACAATATCGATACTCGCCGAGCTGGATTAGTCCAAGCTCTTCCGCAATTTGCTTTAAAATCTCTTTTTCTGCCTGATAGCAGCCAAATTTGGCACGGCTACTGGCAGGTAAATCTACTTGTGATGCCATGGTTTTTGACAGCCACGGATATTTTAAATAAGCACCCAAAGTGGCATAGGTCAGGCGCATGCCGCCATCATTTGGATGATAGTCAATCTTGGTTAGAAGCCGCAGGCCTTGGGCATTGCCTTCAAACTGACGTACATCTGCTTCCTGTTCAGGACTTAAATCTTTTAAGAAGTCAGTATGTGATACATCATCAAACCATTCGCGGATCGCATATTCACCGGCATGGCCAAAAGGCGGGTTGCCAATATCATGGGCCAGACAAGCGGCTTGAATGATGGCGCCCACATCCGCTGGAGACACCCAGGGTGGAAGCTGGTCTTTAATTTTCTCTGCGGCCAACATCCCTAGCGAGCGGCCAATACAGGAGACTTCCAGTGAATGCGTCAGGCGCGTATGAATACCATCGTGCTGGGTTAAAGGATGCACCTGGGTTTTACGGTTGAGCTGCCGGAAGCTCTGGGAAAAAATAATACGGTCATAATCTTTGTGGAACGGGCTACGGGCCAGTTCTGTACTCTGCTTTTTACTACCAATCCGAACTGTCGAAAGCAGTTCCAACCAACGCATTTGAGTCATTTATCATTATTCAGTTCTCTACTTTCTGCATCATGCCAAAAAAGAGCGTAAAGCACTAGGGCAGTGCGACATGAAATGTCATTTTGAATTAGCTTAGCTGAAATACAGCGAAAGATTGTCAATTTGGTGACAGGGCTGAGCCAGCAATTTCAGGCAAATTATGACCATAATAAAATCAATTTGCAGACCAAATATGACGACAGCACACGCTACACCACCTAATATTTTACTCATCGTCGCTGATGATCTGGGCTTTTCTGATCTGGGTGCATTTGGCGGAGAGATCCAAACACCACATTTAGATGCGATTGCCCTGGAAGGATTACGTTTAACTAATTTCCATACCGCTTCGACCTGTTCACCCACCCGTTCCATGCTGCTTTCCGGTACAGATCATCATCTGGCAGGATTGGGTTCCATGGCCGAAGCTATACGACCTGAACAGAAAGGCCAACCGGGTTATGAGGGGTATTTAAATGATCAGGTTGCGGCTCTACCGGAACTGTTACATGATGCAGGCTATTACACCATCATGTCTGGAAAATGGCATCTGGGCTTAACTCCAGACCGTTTTCCGGCACGCCGTGGTTTTGAAAAGTCATTTACCTTGCTCCCGGGTGCAGCCAATCACTATGCGTTTGAACCCGATATTCCAGAAGAAGAAATTCCGGACCTGTTGAAAGTAACTCGTGGGCTCTATGCAGAAAATGATGAATACATTACGGCATTGCCGGAAGACTTCTATAGTTCGGACTATTTCACAGATCGCTTGCTAGATTATCTGCAAGATGATGAGAGTCGTGCAGAACGCCCATTCTTTGCCTATTTGCCATTTTCAGCACCACACTGGCCTTTACAAGCCCATCCGGAAGATATTGCCAAATACAAAGGTGTATATGATGAAGGTCCTGAAGTATTACGTCAGAAGCGTTTAGCTAAAATCAAAGAGCTTGGTTTAGTAGGTGAAGATGCTACGATTCATCCAGTATTGGCAAAAACTAAATTCTGGGACAGTTTGACGGATGAAGAAAAGCAGTTCTCGGCGCGAACCATGGAAGTCTATGCAGCAATGGTCGATCGTTTAGATCAAAATGTTGGTCGTGTGATTAAGCATTTAAAAGAGACTGATCAATACGACAATACCATTATTATTTTTCTTTCGGATAATGGGGCAGAAGGCGCGCAGCTGGAAGCATTACCAGTCTTTGGTCCTGATATTGAGACCGTAATTGCCAAATATTATGACAATCGTCTGGAAAATATTGGCAAGGGTAATTCCTATGTCTGGTACGGTGAGCATTGGGCGCAGGCGGCCACAGCGCCATCTCGACTTTATAAAGCGCATACAAGTGAAGGTGGAATTCGTACACCTGCATTCATCAAGCATCAGGGCTTCGCACGCCAAAATGGCATCAGTCATGAATTTTTAACGGTGATGGATCTACTGCCGACTTTACTGGAAACACTGAATATCCAACATCCGGGACAGCAATATAAAGGTCGTGAACTGGTGCCATTACGGGGTAAAAGCATTTTGCCGTATTTGCAGCAACAGCAGGCCCATATTCATGCTGAAGACCATGTCACGGGTTGGGAGCTGTTCGGACAAAAAGCCTTACGTAAAGGGGATTGGAAGGCTTTATTTATTCCCGCACCGAATGGCCCAAACAAGTGGCAACTCTATAACCTGGCAGAAGATGGCGGTGAAACAGAAGATCTGGCAGAGCGTTATCCAGAAAAATTACAGGAGCTATTGGCAGACTGGAAAGTTTATGTACGAGAAAATGGTGTGGTAGAAATTGAAGGTGGGGGAATTTTATTAAATAAAACTGCCTAAGCTATTTCTGATGAATTATCGAATTTCATAACTGAGCAGATGCTTACAAGAATGAGCTGAAATAAAAAACAGGTCAAACGGCCTGTTTTTTATAGAGCAATAATTTTGATAGAAAGTAAATCTTAGTCTGTGGACTGAATATTTAATATAGTTGATCATCATTCAGACAGATGGCAAAAAGCAGCGCAGCTACCTATTTTTGATCAAGAAATAATAAAGAAGTCAATTCTTGGCTCATTTTTATTAAAAATTGAGATTAAATTTTAAACCACTTGATATGATCAATAGTGTTGAAAAATAATACAAAATTTTTAAGTTGAATTATTCTTGACTAGTTTTAATTTTTCTTTAACAAATTGTGTTAAGCTGTGCGACTACATTCAATTTTTTTATCTGAAAATAAAAGCATTATTTATAAAATGCTATAGCTTTTCGCTTGAGTTTTCTCATTTCCTCTCTAGCCGATTTATGTATTTCACAGTAGAATATGCGCTCTCTCAAGTCACATTGTGGCATGGTCGCTCGATCATCCCGTGGAGCCAAAATCAGCATGTTTATCGTTGCCGGTGCACCTGCACATTCTTCTTTTAAGAAAGCTCAACTACTCACACGTTTATCGTCAATTAGTTCTGTTCAATCACTAGAAAGTCAATTTGTTTATCTTTTTGACCAAGCGCTCAACGAGCAACAACAGCAATCCGCTTTACAGCTTCTCAACGATGGTCAATCATTTGAACTGCGCCAGGCTGCAAGTGATGAAATCCAGATTCTAGTGACACCGCGTGTAGGCACGATTTCACCATGGTCATCAAAGGCAACTGATATTTTTGCCAACTGTAATACACCGGTTCATCATTTAGAACGCGGTGTTTTGTTTACTTTGAAGGGCGAAAAAGAGCTTTCTAAAGAAGCATTACAGATCTTGCATGACCGCATGACTGAAAGTGTTTTCAATGCGATTGAAGATGCTGCAGTGTTGTTTACTGAAACTGCGCCAAAACCTTTGAACTCGATTGATATCCTGGGTCAAGGTAAAGAGGCATTGGTAAAAGCCAATAATGAGTTCGGTTTTGCGCTGTCTGAACAGGAAATTGATTACCTGACAGAAGCATTTACTAAACTGGGTCGTAACCCGAACGACATTGAACTGATGATGTTTGCGCAGGCTAACTCAGAGCACTGCCGTCATAAAATCTTCGGTTCTGAATGGACGATTGATGGTGAAGTTCAACCATTGTCATTGTTCCAGATGATCAAAAATACCTATAAAGAATCACCAACAGACGTATTGTCGGCTTATAAAGACAACGCATCGGTGATTGTTGGTTTTGATACGCAACGTTTCTATCCGACTCAAGAAGATAACGGTCAACACGTTTATAAATACAAGAGCCAGGCCGCTCACATCCTGATGAAAGTGGAAACTCACAACCACCCAACAGCGATTGCACCATTTGCCGGTGCAGCAACTGGTTCAGGCGGTGAGATTCGTGACGAAGGCGCGACTGGTCGTGGTGGTAAACCGAAAGCTGGTTTAACGGGTTTCACCGTATCTAACCTGAATATTCCTGGTTTTGAACAGCCTTGGGAAGAAAACTACGGTAAACCGTCACGTATGGCATCTCCACTTCAAATCATGATTGAAGGTCCATTGGGTGGTGCTGCGTTTAACAACGAATTTGGTCGTCCAGCGTTAACTGGTTATTTCCGTACGTTTGAACAAAACGTCAATGGCGAAGTGAATGGTTTCCATAAGCCAATCATGATCGCGGGTGGTTACGGTAACATCCGTCCGGACCACGTTGAAAAAGATGCGATTCAACCAGGCGATCTACTGATCGTGCTTGGCGGTCCAGCAATGCTGATCGGCCTTGGCGGTGGTGCTGCATCATCTGTAGACAGCGGTAAACTGGGTGAAAACTTGGACTTCGCTTCTGTACAACGTGAAAACCCGGAAATGGAACGCCGTTGTCAGGAAGTGATTGATACTTGCTGGCGTATGGAAGATGAAAACCCAATCGTTTCTGTACATGACGTCGGTGCGGGCGGTATCTCGAATGCGATGCCCGAGCTGGTAAATGACCATGAGCTTGGTGCGGTGCTTGATCTTCGTAAGATCCCATCGCTTGAGCCAGGCATGTCGCCAATGGAAATCTGGTCAAACGAAGCGCAAGAGCGTTATGTACTGGCGATCCGTCCAGAATCTCTACCTTTATTCGAATCGATCTGTGCGCGTGAACGTTGTCCGTTTGCGGTATTGGGTGAAGCAACTGAAGCGCGTCATTTAACCGTTGAAGATCCATTGTTCGGCAACAAGCCAGTGGATATGCCAATGCAAGTGATGCTTGGTGGTACACCACGTATGAGCCGTTCATATGAAACTGCTCCGCGTAAAGGCGATGACTTTGATGCGTCTAAAGTGACTGATCTGAAAGATGCGATTTATCGCGTGATCAAGAACCCAACAGTCGCTTCTAAATCATTCCTGATCACTATTGGTGACCGCTCGATTACCGGTATGGTGGCACGTGACCAGATGGTTGGTCCATGGCAGGTTCCTGTGGCTGATGCTGCAGTAACAACAACCAGCCTTGTCGGTTACACAGGTGAAGCAATGGCAATGGGTGAACGTCCACCAGTTGCATTGTTAAACCCAGCGGCTTCTGCACGTTTATCAGTTGCTGAATCGATCTCAAATATTATGTCTGCGAAGATTGAACAAATCAGTGACATCAAACTGTCTGCGAACTGGATGGCGGCGGCTGGTCAACCGGGCGAAGATCAAGCCCTATTCGAGGGCGTAAAAGCCATCGGTATGGAAATGTGTCCTGCACTGGGTATCGCAATTCCAGTGGGTAAAGACTCATTGTCAATGCGTACCACCTGGAATGACGAAGGTGAAGACAAATCTGTCACTTCTCCGATGTCAGGCGTGATCACTGCATTTGCACCAGTGACTGATGTTCGCAAAACATTGACACCTGAACTGAAAAATATTGAGTCTGTACTGGTTCGTATTGATCTGTCTAAAGGTCAGTTCCGTCTGGGTGGTTCGATCTTGGCTCAGGTGTATAAAGCCATTGGTTCTGTCACTCCAGATGTTGATAGCTTCGATGACTTCAAAGCATTCTTTGCACTGGTTCAAGATTGGAACAACCGTGGTCTGATCAAGGCTTACCATGACATCGGTGATGGTGGTTTACTGGCAACTGTTGCGGAAATGATGTTTGCTGCACGTCTAGGCGTAGCGCTAGAAGACCAATCAGTTGAAGCATTGTTCGCTGAAGAAATCGGTGCAGTTCTGCAAATAGCGAAAGCAGATTGGGAAGCATTACAAGCAGAAATCGCGACTTCTACTCTGAAAGATGCGATCTCTGTAGTAGGTACAGTGAACGACTCTGACCAGTTATCTGTAAATGGTCTGGTACTGGAACGTGCTGACCTGCAAGTCGCTTGGACTGAAGTTTCTCATCAAATCCAGCGTCTTCGTGACAACGTAGAAACTGCAGATCAAGAATTTGCATTAGTTACTGATAAATCACACAAAGGTTTGATTGCTCAACCGACATTTGATCTGAACGAGCAAATCGAAGCGCCGTACATTAATTCACGTCGTCCAAATATGGCGATTCTGCGTGAGCAGGGTGTAAATGGTCATGTGGAAATGGCAGCAGCATTTGATAAGGTCGGCTTCAATACAGTTGACGTACACATGAGTGACTTGCTTGCTGGTCGTATCAGCCTGGATGACTTCGAAGGTCTTGTCACTTGTGGCGGCTTCTCTTACGGTGACGTATTGGGCGCAGGCGGTGGTTGGGCGAAATCAGTATTGTTCAATCAGCAGCTTCGTGACCAGTTTGAGAAATTCTTTAACCGTCAGGAAACCTTCTCTTTAGGGATCTGTAACGGCTGTCAGATGCTGTCACAATTGGCTCCACTGATTCCAGGTGCAGATGCTTGGCCTCGTTTCCATCGTAACAAATCAGAAGTATTTGAAGCACGTAGCGTCAATGTTCGTGTAGAGAAATCTCACTCTGTATTATTAGAAGGCATGGAAGGTTCAATTCTTCCAATCGCTGTGGCACATGGTGAAGGTCGCGTAGTAGCATCGGCTGAAAACATTGCTGCATTGAATGCCAATAATCAGGTGATTATGCGTTATGTGGATAGCCAGGGTAATGCGACTGAGCAATATCCATTGAACCCGAATGGTTCGCCTGAAGGGATTTCTGGTGTAACTTCGAAAGATGGTCGTGCGACTATCTTGATGCCACACCCTGAGCGTAACTTCCGTGCGATCCAGCACTCTTGGAAACCAGAAGACTGGGATCAGGACGGTGCATGGTTACGCATGTTCCGTAATGCGCGTAAGTTCATTGGTTAATCTGATTTAGCTTCAAAAAAAGGGTCGCAGCAGCGGCCCTTTTTTATAATTTGAACTTATGGGAAATTAGTAAAACTAGAAAAATCATTTACTTTTGTTTAGACTAGCTTTATCAATTGCCACCAGTGGGTGGCTTTTTGCTTTTTAAGCAGTTTGAAACATTTATTTAATTTTCTCCCGCTGAACTGGTTTAGATTTTGCTTTTATATCTGCATAGAAGTGATATTGTGTAAATAATGCACAATATTTATGCACTTTAAAGGAAAGATGGTATAGATCAGTTCAGTATCAACACTCAAGAATGAGGTGATGACATGGCTAAGATGCTCAGAATAATGGATAGAACAGAATTACGTCAGAAAGGTTGGTGGTTATTTGGTTTTGTCGTTGGCCTACAGGTACTGTTCTTGGTAGGCAGTTATTTGCTACAGAGTTCTTGATCAATGTCTTGTCCTGAAATAGA
>NZ_JAALGV010000132.1:0-6073 GCF_011174875.1 Acinetobacter sp. GFQ9D191M | reverse complement strand
GTCAACACACCCTAAGCATATGTGTTTATAGGCTAAAAATCCTACTGGTCATTTATTGAAAGACGTTGTAAAATACAGCGCTTGAAATTTTATATTTTCATTGTGGTTCTCCCGGCTTTCGGGTAGAATTCGGTCTCCTTTTGTTTGGACAGCTTCCATAGTCCAAACCAACTATAATAGGTAGTGGTTTAATGAAAACTCTCAGCGCTAAGCCAGCTGAAGTTCAACACGACTGGTACGTTGTTGATGCTTCTGGCAAAACTTTAGGTCGTCTCGCGACTGAAATCGCTCGTCGTTTACGCGGTAAGCATAAAACTTCTTATACTCCTCACGTTGACACTGGTGATTACATCGTTGTTATCAATGCTGAGCAAGTTCAAGTGACTGGTAACAAATCACTTGACAAGAAATACTATCGCCATACTGGTTTCCCTGGTGGTATTCGTGAAACTAATTTTGAAAAATTAGTTGCTCACAAACCAGAAGAAATTTTCCAACGCGCTGTAAAAGGCATGTTGCCAAAAGGTCCTCTTGGTTATGCAATGATCAAAAAAATGAAAGTGTACGCTGGTACTGAGCATCCACATACTGCTCAACAGCCACAAGTTTTGGACATCTAAGGGATACAGCACATGGCTACTAACTATGGTACAGGTCGCCGTAAGACCGCAACTGCACGTGTTTTCCTATCTGCTGGTACTGGTAAACTCGTAATCAACAACCGTTCTTTAGAACAATACTTCGGTCGTGAGACTGCTCGTATGGTTGTTCGTCAACCTCTAGAGCTTCTTGAAGCGACTGAGAAATATGACCTTTACATCACTGTTGCTGGTGGTGGTATCGGTGGTCAAGCAGGTGCTATCCGTCACGGTATTACTCGTGCACTGATCGCTTCTGACGAAACTCTTAAACCTGCTCTTCGTCAAGCTGGTTTCGTTACTCGTGATGCTCGTGAAGTTGAACGTAAGAAACTTGGTTTACGTAAAGCTCGTAAACGTCCTCAATTCTCTAAACGTTAATTCGTTTACCGAATCGGACAAAAAACCCTGGTGTATAACCAGGGTTTTTTTATGGCTTGAAAATGACCACTTAATAATATCTTTATTGTCATTGTTCATGCACATCCTTACCCCATACCCCTTCATGACACCAGAAGGATTTGGTCAGATAATAATTCGCAACACCGATGATAATAAACAGAATTATTAAGCCAAAATTCATGATCATGTTGTTCTGCTCCTTTCATTTTTTTCTCTACTCTACCCTGCCTTAATCCAATTGGCTTTTTATGCTTCGTGCTTTTTAGGTTGATTTTTAGTATCCTAGTCTATTCATTAGAACTTAATCAGGATTTATGTCAGTCGAAAGCGCGCCACTTCAAGGACTCACCTTATATAGCCATGCCGATGACTTTCGTTCCCATTGGATTCGCTACGTACTTGCTGAAAAGCAGATTAAATACAACCTGATCCTGGTCGATAGCGATGATGAAGATCTGGCCAGCCTCAATCCTTATAACCATCTGCCCATGCTGATTGAAAATGATTTAAAATTGTTCAATACCAGCATCATTTCCGAATATATTGATGATCGTTACCGCCAGAACAAGCTCTATGCAGATGCCCCCATGCCTCGTGCGGAACAGCGGCAATATATCTGGCGTTTTGAAAATGACTGGCTCAAACTGGCAGATATCATGCTATGCCATCCGGATACTCTGGACGCTGCAGCCAAAGTGAAGGCTCAAAAACAGTTGCATGATATCCTGATTTCATTAACGCCCCTGTTCCAGCATTTTCCTTATTTTATGTCGGAACAATTCAGCATCTTAGATTGTATGCTGGCTCCCATTTTCATTCGACTCAAAAGCATGGGAGTAGAATTACCTCGACAACAATGTCGTCCATTTTATTTATATTGCCAACGAGTTTTTAGCCGTCCTGCATTTGCAAAATCCATGACCTTGCAGGAAAAAAACCGCTACCAAGAGCAAATCAAACCTGTAGAGAAACATCATGTCTGAACAAGAATTCAACTTAAGTCCTACCCGTCCCTATATGGCACGTGCAATCTATGAGTGGATTTGCGATAACAATATGACGCCTTATCTGCTGGTCGATGCTACACGTCCAAATACTATGGTACCCGAGCAGTTTATTAAAGATGGCCAGATTGTCCTGAATATTGTGCCGCATGCAGTTCATGCGCTGAATATGGATAACGAAGCCATCACCTTCTCAGCACGTTTTGGTGGTGTATCACGTGATATCTATGTACCGATGACAGCAGTCCTCGGAATCTATGCACGTGAAAATGGTCAAGGATTATTCTTTGATCCAAATGAATATGAGCATACACAAAGTGATGAAGATGCTTTAAAATCAAGCACTGAAGAACAGCCTGAACCCGCAAAGAAAAAACCAACCCTAAGGTTATTAGATTAAAAATAATGGAGTAAGTGAATGGCTTTTGATTTAGTACAATATTTTGTTGAACAGATAGAAACTCAAAAGCCTGAGCTTCTACAAGGCTATACAAAAGAAGAAAGACGTAAATATATTTCAGAAATCAATGCTCTCACTTTAGGCAAACTGATTAGCGAATGGCGCAATAATCCGCAAAAAATTTATAATGAAATCAAACACCCAGATGAACTCTATATTCTGGAAATTGCCCGTCACCTGACTACCCGAGTGGAAAACAAGTCAACTTTACCAAAACCTAAGCTGGAACAGCTCACGTCTGAAATTTTCCATTTTCAGCTGACTGAATTGAAGCAGTTACATGATACTGGCAATCATAATCAGACCAGTATCCAAGAGCTGCTGAAAGGACAAATTGAACATTTGTCTGGACAGGCAGATGATTGGGTTTGGACAACAAATAACCTAACAGAACTCAAAGGCTCTAAACCAATTCATGAAGAAGAGCTATCATTAGAAGCATCAATGAAGGAGTTTAGCCAAATGGTTCATCAAAATAGCCAGCATCATGATGTTGAAGAAGTTGCTGTTGTAGAAACACCAACCTGGGCAAAAATCGTTGAGCCAGTGGTTGCGCTTGCGATTCTTTGGGTACTGATTGAAGCAGTATTACGTGTATTTGCGTAAATACTTCAACCTCAAAAATTCAGTTTTACTAAAAGCCAATAAGATATTGGCTTTTTTTATTCTTTAAATTTATCAGGGGAATGAAGTGAATCTATTTTTTTTAACTGAAATTTTTACCTAATTAGTTCCATAATCTATTTAAAATATTTTGTTACATCTTTTAGATTAAGGTGAGATTATAGATCAAAAAATAATCACAAAATCACTTCACATATCCTTAAATAAAAAGATAAACGCATCACATAATTAAAAAGTATAGGTTAAAAATTAAAAACTAAAGTAAACCATTAAATTTTATATGGTTTTTATTTCAATTGTAATTTACTCCCCCATTTTTATAATGAATTTGAATGAAAAAGATAATATTCGAACTTCATTAAATACAACTATCGCATCAACTATTTTTATAACAGGGAAATAATTATGGCTAAGGTAACCTTAGATACACTTACAGACATTGATGGTTTCGTTGCTGCAGCATTAGCTGATGGTGAAAGCGGCTTGGCTTTAGCAACTCAAGGTGGTGGCAATATCGATCTTGAACTTGCAGCAGCCGGCAATACAGAAGTGGTTCGCGCAAAACGCCGTGTAGCGAATTCATTAAACCTGAATGACTCGATTGAAGATATTCTGATTACGCTGGGCAAGCAATATCACCTCATTCGCCCACTCGAAAAGAATAACAATGTATTCCTGTATCTTGTACTGGATTGCTCCAAAGCAAACCTGGCTATGGCTCGTCATGAGCTTAAATCTTTTGAACAAGGTTTAGACTTCAGCTAATACACAGTTTTCCCCTTTATTTCATGCAATAAAGGGGATCCTTATGCGCTTCACCCAATAAAATATAAACTTTAATCGAGACTTAAAATGCATAGGCATTATATTCATATTGGAATAGCAGGTTTAAGTATTCACGATGCAGATGAGCTAAAAAAAACTTTACAACACATCACTCCTGACCATTTTATCCTGCAATGGAACACTGCTTCCGATCCTCATCTCGATTGCCTGTTGGTGTATGAATACTTTCTTGAAACAGAAGGTATTCAACGTGTTCTCAAAAACCAAAAATGTCCTTATTTATGCATCTCTAAAAATGATCTATATTCGAACCAGATTATAAATAATACGCTTACTTTACCCCTGCAAAACACACAAATTCTCAAGCACTGGTTTGAGCAAAATGTTCTTAATTCAGAAATTACCTCAGAAATAGAAGAACCTATATTTTCAAGCCACGTTCAGATCCAGCAATCTTCTGAGCATCCCTATACAATTAACTTTTTTAAAGAGATGCTGCATCCTGAAAAAGGTAAATTACATCTCTATGACCGGCATGGCACCATTGCCATTATTGACTCAGCAAAAAACCTGGCCTGGTTAAACAAAGACCGAGCTGAAACGGGCACAGACTTTTCTTTTCAATATGACTTCGCATCCACTAGTGACCTTTTAAAAGTGACACGTAGAGAAACACAGATTCTACAGGACTGGTTATGGAATTTTTTCTGGAACTCGCCTAGTTTTGCTCAGATCGCGCCTGAAGATGGTCACTACAAAATTCATTACTGGCCAAAGCCAGCTCATCCGCTGCATAAAAAACGTATTTTTCAGATATCTGCCTGTTTTATTCAAGGCGCTAAAATTTCAAAAATTGCTGAACAACATGCAATTCCTTTACTCACGCTTCGACAATTTATCACAGCCAGCATGGCTTCAGGCAATATTGAAAAAATTAATGCTTGGGAAAGTCGCTATCGCACCACTGAGCCAGTTGAAAAAACTGAACAGCAAAATTTCATTAAAAGCTTTTTTGGAAAGCTTCGATTTAAATTTGGATTTTAATAAAGTAAATACTTATGATTTTACAACAATATAAAATTGTTTTTGCGGGCTCCATGGGCGCAGGTAAAACAGCCGCGATACGTTCCTTATCTGATATTCCAGTGTTACTCACTGAGGCACTGAATACTGACGACCGCAGCCATACAAAAATGGAAACCACTGTAGGAATCGATTATGGTGAGATCACATTAGAAGATGGAACCAAAATTGGCCTATATGGGACGCCTGGACAAAGTCGCTTTGACTTTATCTGGCCTGTCATCTGTCAGGGCGCTCTAGGCGCTATTATTCTCATCGATCATACAGTGAATGATCCAATCCAGGAACTGGAAAGCTATATCGAAGTATTCCAGGAATATACCAATAATATTGCCATTGGGATTACGCATAGTGATCTTGAAAGCCCTCATTTTACCCAGATTTATAAGGACTGGCTGATCCAGCAGGATCTCTATACTCCCCTCTTTTTTGTAGATGCTCGTCAAGAAGATGACATCTTGCTTCTCTTAGAAGCCCTTATTACTTCAATCGAAGTCAACCATAACCTCATGAGCTAAGGATTAAAGCATGCTTACTATACAAGAAAGACGTCAAGCCCCGGAAGCCCTCGTTCAGCATGCCAAACAGCAAATTCAGGAGATCATTAGCAATGTTCGTGGCGTATATTATGTAATGGTCTGCTCAACAGATGGGTTTGAATTGGCCACAATTCATAAGAAAGATAACTATAACAACAGCAAGCTGGCTGCTGTGAGTAGCTCGATTTTAGCGATGGTTTCTGCATTTACTAAAGAGATCCATCTTACTGGCTGTCAGAGCATTACTTTGGATGCAGAAAATGGTAAAGCCATTTTGACAGCGGTTGCAGCACCGAAACACCCTCTTATTCTGGTCACTTTAGCCGAAAAAGATATTTTATTGGGTCAAGCATTGTATATGCTAAAGAATGCAACACAGTCCATTATCGCGGCAGATCAATAAGCAGATCAGTAATAACTAGATTCAAAAAAAGCTTAAATTGAATTTAAGCCTTTTTATTTTAACTTTATTGAAAATACACGCATAAAAAAAGCCCCCTGCGTGAGCAGAGGGCTTTTAGGAATAATGAGCTGGCG
>NZ_JAALGV010000131.1:0-1282 GCF_011174875.1 Acinetobacter sp. GFQ9D191M | reverse complement strand
TCCGTCAATGCGTAAGTCCTATATGTTTACGTTCTATCTTCCGCTTGCTAACCAATTTGCCAAAGTTTTAAGCGAATATGAAATTCATGAATGGGAATTTGTACTTTACGAATCAAAAACTTAATTGGTCGTGAGCCTGATAGCCAGGGTTTTATCCGCCTGCCAGTTGGGGCGGGTACAGGCATTGATACCAAATTTCAAAAACCAATGACGCTGCTAATCCCGAATTGGTTAGCACAAGACCTGAAAGTTTATATCAATAGTGAGCAAGCGCTTCAGCGTAGACAGAAGTCAAACTATGGCGACTCGGATGAAAATTATGTATTTCTCACTAAGTTTGGTACACCTTTCTACACCAGCAAAGCTGAGCAACAGGAATTGACCGAGCAGATCAAAGCTTCTGACTCATTTGGGACTAGACTTAAACTCTATGAAGGTGAAGCGGTACGCTGCTATTTAAAAGTCGTGCTATTACCCGAAATTCGCTTGATTGATCCACAATTTCAAAGTTTCAAATTCCACGACTTACGTGCCAGTTTTGGTATGAATTTGCTTGAAAGTCAGTTACAGCATTTGCCAGATGGGCATTCTGCTATGACCGCTGTTGAGTATGTGCAAACTCGCATGGGGCATCGCAACATCAGCACCACTTTACAATATTTGAATTACAAATCTCGTTTACAGTGGCGCAATAAAATTCAGCATGAGTATGAATCAAGCTTAATGAAATACGTGATGTCTTCTGTGGATTTAGCAGGAGATTTGTCATGAATTTTATTCGTACTCCATCGTTTGTAAATATCACTGATATTCATAAGCAGGGCAGAGTAAAACTTGAAGTGCGACATAAACCACCTAATTAATTTAAAGGGTTTATGGAGTATATAAAATTGTCATACCATCATCTTAACTTTGAAGATCGTACTGCATTAATGCTTGAGTCAAGAAAAGAAGGCTTTTCAGCCAGAAAATTTGCTGAACTCATTAAAAGACATCCTAGTACGATCTATCGTGAGCTTAAAAGAAATAGCATCAATGACGTTTATCAAGCTCAATATGCTTCTGATAACACCTTCGCTAGACGTAGACGTGGTCACAGAAAACTCAAAATCGACTCAATCCTCTGGAGATTTATTGTTGAAGCGATCCGTTGTTTATGGTCTCCTCAGCAAATAGCAAAGCGTTTAAAGACATTTCCTGATTTGGATCAAACAATGAATGTAAGCCATACAACGATTTATTCAACTATACGAGCATTACCAAAGGGTGAGTTGAAAAAAGA
>NZ_JAALGV010000130.1:0-579 GCF_011174875.1 Acinetobacter sp. GFQ9D191M | reverse complement strand
GCGGCAAATTACCATATCGCTGAAAGTAATGTGAATCGAACTATTAAAAAGGTTGAAGATGCATTAATGAAATCAAGACGTTTTACCCTGCCAAAACGAAGCATTACCACAGCAGACGAACAATTTAACTGGGTAATTATTGATGCGACAGAATGTTTAATAGAACGCCCGAAAAAAAAATCAGAGTAAGTTCTACAGTGGTAAAAAGAAGAAACATACGTTAAAAGCCCAAGTGATCTATCATCCGAAGAGCAAACAAATCATAGGAGTAGATATATCGTCTGGCAGTCAGCATGATATTAAATTGGCAAGAAAAACAGTTAAGAAATTCAAACATTGTGACTATGTTATGACCGATTTAGGGTACTATGGGTTAGAGCAAGATGGCTTTAAATTATTGATGCCAATAAAGAAAAAGAAGAATTTACCCTTATTTGATGCTGAGAAAAATTACAATAAAATGATTGGAAAAATACGAGTTGTAATCGAACACATTAACAGTCAATTGAAAAGATTTAGAATACTAAGTGAACGCTATCGAAATAGACGGAAAAGATTCGGTTTACGCATTAACTTAAT
>NZ_JAALGV010000013.1:0-1631 GCF_011174875.1 Acinetobacter sp. GFQ9D191M | reverse complement strand
GTGTTCAGCGGACGCTTACTTATCGAGTTCATTCAGTTAATTTTAATAAGCTATACCCTGATGAATTAACTGCCCAAATATATTTTTTGAAAGCAAAAATTTAGGCAAAAAAAAAAGAGCAACGCCTGCTCTATATCCTTATCAAGGGTGTAAGGATCAGCCAAGAATATCGCATGGGGATACATTTATCTTGGCGCACTTCACTAAGAAGTGCGAACAGGGTTACATAAAATGTAAGTCTGCCGAGTGGAGAGAATCGACTTACATAGAGGCTTACAGCGCCGCTTTAAAAATCTCTACGACTTGTGCATGGCTAGCCTTACGCGGGTTGGTCAGCATACAGGCATCCTTTTGCGCATTTTCTGCCATAATGGCAAGGTCTTCCTCTTTAACCCCTAAGCCTTTCAGACCAGATGGAATTCCAATTGAAGCTGAAAGCTGGCGAATGGCATCAATCGCTGCATAAGCTGCTTCAGTCACAGTTAATCCTTCAGTATTTACACCCATCAACTGGGCAATTTTTGCATAGCGATCCGGACAGGCAATCAGGTTAAATTCGCATACGTGCGGTAGCAAAATCGCATTACATACACCATGTGGCAGGTTATAGAAACCACCCAGCTGGTGTGCCATCGCATGCACATATCCGAGTGATGCATTGTTGAATGCCATGCCTGCCAGATACTGTGCATAGCTCATAGCATCACGTGCTTCAATATTTTCACCATTTGCTACTGCCTGACTCAGCCATTCACTGATCATGGTAATGGCCTTTTCTGCACAGGCATCCGTAATCGGATTGGCTGCCGTAGAAACATACGCTTCTACCGCATGGGTTAAGGCATCCATACCAGTCGCGGCAGTTAAGCCCGCTGGCTTGGCAATCATCAATTTAGGATCATCGATCGCGATCAATGGTGTACAACGCCAATCCACAATTGCCATTTTGACATGGGTATCGGTATTGGTAATGATACAGAAGCGTGTCATTTCCGACGCTGTACCCGCTGTGGTATTGACTGCAATAAGCGGTGTCATAGGCACAGTACTTTTATCAATACCTTCATAGTCGCGGATATGACCACCACCGGCAGTCACCAGGCCAATACCTTTGGCACAGTCATGTGAAGAACCGCCACCGAGTGATACAATAAAATCGCAGCCGTTGTCATTGTAGACTTGTACGCCATTATGAACGTTAATATCTGTTGGGTTTGGTTCTGCACCTGGGAAGATATGGCTGTCAACACCAGCCTCTTTTAAATAATTTGCGATGGTATCTGCGACACCAAATTTGTATAAGCCTTCATCGGTCACAATCAGAGCTTTCTTGGCACCTAAATTTTGTGCTTTAACGCCAATTTCTTTGGCACAGCCTGGACCGAAAAGTGAAACACAAGGGATATAAAAACCGTTTGTTTGATCTGCAATATTCTTAAAAGCCATGGTTCGATTCCTTCTACCATTCATCTTATTATCGGTGACCCTCACCGTGATTTAAGTATTCAATGAACGATAAAAGAATCCCACCTACTAAAAGCCTACCTTATGATAAGAGATTGAAATTTTAGTTATTTTTGAAGATAGATAGTGCTTAAATGAATTCAAAAGTAAGCGTCCGCTAAACCCCA
>NZ_JAALGV010000129.1:0-783 GCF_011174875.1 Acinetobacter sp. GFQ9D191M | reverse complement strand
TTTCGCAAGAGGTCTAATATTCTGAAAAATGATGAGGCTATTAAATATCCTGTTCAGCAACGGGCGATCAAACAGTTTTTATTTGACCGACTTACTAAAGACCGTTACAAGCAACATGATCATCAATATCAACTAGGGCAACAGAAATCACCTGATTCACTAATGCTAGGAGCTCATGACTCAGAGATGACTTTTGAACTATTGCATCACATTCTTGCAGTAGAAAAAGAGCAAGACCTTCTGTTACCTGAAGCCATTCCTTTGCAAATCGCGCAAAAATTACGTGCCAGAGCTCTGCATTTGAAAACCTCCTATGTAAACCAAAAAAAATCTTCGCGGCTGTTTACCACGGACTTTTTAAGGAAAACTCCCGAGGCATTGGTCACCATGTTACCGACCAATCAGGAGGAGAAAAGGATCATTCACCATGTCCAGGAGCGTTATGCAAATGTACAAAGTAAATATAAAAAACAGCTCAATGCGATCTACTCAATTTATCTTGAAAAAGTTCAGCCCAATTCAGCCCAGTTAATTTTTGAACTGAATGAAAAACGGCAACTGAAGAAACTTCTTTCTTTTATTCATAGCTTATTTCCCAAAAAATATCTCCATTTAGAACTCTCTCAGCAGAGCAAGATAGAGCTCAAAAAGACATTACAGGATTTAACATTGCGGGCAGAAAATTTCAGCCTAAATGAGGACGAACAGCGAATTAAGTTTTGCTTCAAGTGTAAAGATGCGAAGGCACTCGGCGTATTCAAGCTGAACCGTACCGGGTTTGTC
>NZ_JAALGV010000128.1:0-21213 GCF_011174875.1 Acinetobacter sp. GFQ9D191M | reverse complement strand
CGTTTGTGTTGTCAAATCACAACGTGCGCTTGATCAACATTCGTTGTATAGCCCTTTCCGTTAAAACCAGGCCACCCAATATTTGAGCCGACATTATGTCTAAAACAAGCTAGGTAAAGTTCAGTCATAAAGTTTCTCTTAAGCTACTTTCTTATTCAGTATGTGTTCGGCTAAGCGCTTGATACCGCCACCGTCCGTAATTAAATGTTCAAATAATTCGCCATTCGGGTTTTTAACTCCTTCCAACTGGCCTTTTTTGATGCCTAAGACATCAGAAATAATTGGATCTGAACCCGAATCAGCCAACAAGTAATATGCCGAGATCTGTTTGATTTGACCGTCACGGTCTAAGCGACCAATACATTGATCATGAACACCAGGCGACCAATCCAACTCACCAAACACAAATGTTTTGCATTTTGAGTGGTACTGCAAGCCATCAAGCCCGGCAGATGAACGTAATGAACTAATGAAGACTTTGCTTTCATCATTCAAGAATGCTTGTTTAGAACGTTCCTTAGCTGCAGGTCCTTCCGTGCCTGTATACATAACAGGATTGAATTCAGCCAAGCGTTCTAGCCAAATGTTGTACACATCTCGATGCCAACCATAAAGCATGACTGATTCACCAGACTCAACAAGCATACGCACGAACTCAGCGACATACGGCGCTTTGGCGATACCTGTTGCTTGGCGCATCATAATATTGAATTCTTCTGTCGCACGAAGCTTTTGCCCTTGGAATTCCTGAGTAGAGCTTAAAATTACTTTTGCCAGTTCCATTGCCTTGCCCTTAATTTGATCCAGTACTTTAGGATCGCTTTCGACATATTGAGGGATGATTTGTACTGGCGGTAACTCTCGATTTACATCTGCTCGAGTACGGCGCAACATTAGACCTTCATCACGTAAAAACATCCCAAACGCTTTAGGATCATTAATACGTTTTTCTTGTGAACACCACTCACGAGCGAATTCAGTAGCGGTACCTAAGCTATCTGGACGCAATATTTCAATGATGTTGTAGAATTCATCACCGTAGTTATAAATCGGTGTAGCTGATAGACCGAGGCGTAATTCAGCTTGGTCACTAATGAGTTTAGCAGCGGAATACTTTTGCGATGTATAGCCAGTCCGTAACTCTTGGATCTCGTCAAACACTACGTACTTAATCTTTCCGGCAAGATATTCAGCCCAACCGTTCAACTTTGAATAACTGGTGATAATGACATCGGGTGCTGCTTCACCCTCTTTGTGCAATGGATAAGGCGATGCTTTCTTTAGGATGTGACATTTTAGGTGCGGAGCAAAGCGTTCAATTTCATTCTTAATTTGCATTGGAAGATGTGTCATTGTCACAAAAAGCGCCGGGAGCGATTCAGGTAGAATCATCGGACATATTCCACTCGCTGTTTTGCCAAGGCCCAAATCATCCCCCAAGAGCAAACCTTTAACATTAAGTAGTAGATCTGCAGCTGCTCTTTGATACTCATATGGAGGCACGGCAAGATCAAATGTTTTGATCGGACGTTTATAGTCCATCACATCCAAAATATCTTCTTTTAGCGACACATAAGCCTTAGATTGCGCTTTCATGTATTTAAGATCATCAACATGCATTGGATAACGTTCAATAAACCAAAGTAGGTCGTGACAATTAGACGGCGTATCGCTTAACTCAATAAATTTTGATGCATGTTGGCTGACTTGTGGGAATACACGCTTAAGTCGTGTTTTAACATGTGGTTCACATTCAATGTGCCAGTTTTTTTCTTGACGAGAAATGGTGCCGTAAGATTTAGACATTAGAAGACCCCCACTAAAATACGATGGCGGTAAATAAATTTATTGTTCAGTTGGATTGGAATGTTATTCACCCAATACGGTGTACCAACCACATAGAGCGCTTTTATGCTGTCATGGCTTAAATAGCGATTGATCTGACGCAATAATGCGTTACGTGCACCATCTATTTTTAATTCAACACCCACCTTGCCGACATCAAGCTCAACAGTAAAATCAATGATGTCTTTATTTGATAGACGAACCTCACGTTCATACGGAATCTCATTGGCAATAAACATTTGCTCAATCGCGAATTGTAAGTCTTTTTCGTTATAAAAACGGTATTTGTGTGAAGAAAACAGAATTCCAAGCTCTTCAATCGTTTTCATTCTGCATCCCCTTGGTCAGCTTTAGCAGCCTTTTTGTTTTTCTTCACCTGGTTTTTATCAATGGATTTTGATGGTACCAGTTCAACTTCACATTCAGTACACGATAATCTAAAAGTAGGACTACACGTTGCACCACGGCCACACTCAGGACACGCAAAAGATGCCCTAGTCTGTTTCTTAGGCTCAGGCTCAGGCTCTTCAAAATTGGCTAAACCAAGCTCTTGATAGAGTGTTCCACCGATCATAGTTTCTTTGAGTACAATAAACTCGTTATCATCGCCGTTTGGTTGTTCACCCTTATAAAGTTTAACAACCTTAGGTTCTGGTATTGGTTTGTCGTCATCATCTAACGGATCTTCATCAAAAGCCGTTGGATAATAACCGCCAAGGTTTGCACCGGTATTTGATATGTCGATTAGTCCGATCGCTACATCAAAGGGATTCATTGTAGTGGGAGTCGGTTCCTCTTCTTCATCACTTGTTGGGATGGCATATCCAGTGAGGGAATCTTGTGCTTTTGACGGTTCGGCAACTGGCTTCTCTTTTTTAGGTGATTTCAAAGCTGAATTGATTTCATTGCCAAGTAAGGCAATATGAAATAGCTTTGGAGAAGCAGTCGGAATGGACTCCAACAACTGCACTTGCTCTTGAATCATTTCTAGACTTGAAATCGTTTTGGGTGCGTACTTGTCATACCATTTGATGATACGCCCTTCATCGACTAGCTCATTGCACACTTGAATAAACAAGCCATCAGGTACAACGATTTCGGTCATCTTCTCGCCTGTCGTGCGACCTTCTTTTGTGCCGTCATCAGTCATAATCAAACCGATCTCAAGCATAAATGCCGCAAACTCAGCATTGTGATATGAGCGTTTAGATGGCTCACCAAAAATGCTTTGTTTCATATGACACATCTCATGTGCATAGCATTTAAAAATGTTAAGCAATGGTTGGGTGCCAAAGTAATCAGGGTTAAGGGCCAGTTCGTGCGTATACGCCGTATCATCTTCTGTCGAAGCAAATCTATTCTCAGACCAATAACCGGTATTTTTGTTGATACGTTGAAGCGTAATCAAACAATCTGGTAATTCATTTTTGAATAGCCTTTCATTGAAACGGTCATACACCAACTGCAGTTCTTCATAAAACTGCAACGTAGTTCTATTCTTTATGTTCATTTTTCAGTCGTCCAAACAGGATCAAACTAGGTGTGGATTGTACAAAACAACGTTTAAAGTTTACGCACAGCTTAAAATACAGTCAATAGTTTAAAATAATCAGCAAAGCATATATTTTTTTAAAAAAAAATTACAACACAAAAAATAAGTATCATTAAAGTGTAGGTTTAATAAATTGTGGTTGGTTTTCATAATATGAGTGTTACGCTTTACTTCCACACAGGTTCTTAATAATGCTGTTTATAGAAAACTGGATATCGAAATGAGTCTGAATAACATAAAACTAACAGCCAATTGTTTTGCCCTTACACATCCTGAAAATGAAAAGAACTTGTTCAAGTACATTTTTAGAGAAATGTTTAAACGAAATAAGGTCGAGACATTCTGTTCCGCAAAAGTCATATTTTTTACAGATGGCAAGCACATCTATTTAAGAACGTGCGTATCGGACGTCAAAATCCCAATGGCCAAAGAATACATTGAAATTTCGCACGGTCAGCAAATCACTGGAAAAATCATGGTTCCTCTTAACCGTGAATGTAGCTTTAACCGCCAAGAAATTGAAGAATACATTTCGGTCCACGGCGAAAAACCCAAAGGCAATTCAGGTAAGAAGCGTAAAAATCTAACTGGAGATGAAGCAGCCGAATTCACCAAAAACGCTCTTAGTAGCAAAGGTCTATTGGATGTCACTATAATTGAGCAACAATGTGGACCACAGCTCAGCATTTTGAATATTCCAGTCCAGACCATAGATATTTCATTTAGTGCGACTGTTGGTGATTTAGAGCTATTTAAAACAGCATGGCTCAATGGTATTGGTCGTGATAAAACCTACGGCTTTGGAATGATCCGCTTAGATGGTACTTTGTTTACACCGCCTTGTAATAATAGTGCTCACGCCTAATCGAAAGGACTTTTAAAGTCCTTTTTTCAACGAAATTTTTTCAGATATTGATCTGATGTAGATCCTGGTTGCTCAACATGAGAAATAAAGATTTAGATCCAAAGATAGGAATACCACTTAAAGTCATCACAGCGCGATTAGAACATGTGAAGCTTAACCTCAATGGCTTAATGAAAAGTGTAGAAGCTTATGCGATCGCACGACAAAACAGTAAAGATCTGCACGAATGCCTAATCAGTGGTGATGAATGGACATATGCTGCACTAGATTGTCGAGATCCTATCTGGCGTGAACGAATGAAACGCACCAGTACCATTATGGGTGTTCAAGCCACTGGCCAAGAAATCCCACTCTCATTTATCAATCAGCTACCTTGCAACATTGGTGAAATCATTACTCTTGGCTCATGGAGCCTAACCAAAAATATTTATCGGTTTGAAGATCAAGTCATTCAAATGCTTGTAAAGACCGAGTACAACCGCAGTATCCCCGGTTTCCTATTAAACCTACCTGATATTGCGATCTACGTTCAAACCGACAATGCCAATCTCTACGTGCAAAATGAACAAGTGGTCGGTGTTATTTTTGCGAAAAACACGTTGAACGATCGCAAGGTGCTATTTACCACGGTATATACCGATACTGGCTTAGCAAAAACCATTACCATGCACTTCCCTGATGATGATGATTTTGAATCAACTGTTGAGGACTGCATGACCGATTTCATTGATACGTTTTTTGATGAAAAGAACTTGCCAGATGAACAAGAAATTAACACGTTCATGGAACTGCAGAAGAAGCTAATCAATTTGATTCTATGGTTCAGCCAAAAAGAACCAGATCTCAGACCATTAACACCAGAAACAACACAAGCCAGGCCTAAATTAGAGCTGATTAAGCGTGAATTGCGTTTATTTGAGGCCAATAAGTACAAGCCGACTATTGTTGGTACCGAAACAAATAAAAAGATCAATGAAGCGATCCTAAAGCGCGATGAAGATCTAAAGTCTGGCAACTACAAAGGTACCAAAAAACCACATCCACGGGTTCCTCACTGGAACTTTTACTGGTTGGGCAAACGTGGTACCAAAGAAAAATGGGTTAACCATTGGATACCATTTCAGATTGTTGGCGGTGTGCCTAAAGAAAAAGGGCTCTAAGGAATAAGTTATTAATTACGCAATGGTTGGGTAGTCTAAAAAATATTGGATTCCAACACTGATTCCGTAAAGCCAGTAAAAGCCCCATGAAATAAGAAAGAGCCCTATGTTGGCTCTTATTTTGTTTTTGTAAATCTCAATTTTAACGCAGCGTGATTTTCACTTTACCAACACACTTTTTGTTTAGTGGGCGATTATTACTATCTACCCGTCTCAAATAGCCACATTGACTACAAGCAAAAGTATCATTACCTGAATCATTCGTAAATTTAAGCCAAATGTGACCATTGCCATCGTCTATATCTGTTTTAACGTATTTATCTAGATTCATGCTTAAACCTCTTAATAAGCTCACTCGATAATAACAATAGTTTTGCTTAGATAGTATTTTTCCAAAAGGAATTATTAGCAGATTTTATATGTTTTTTAAGAAAAGTTTTTGAGCGCTTTTATTTATTAAAATTGAATTATTAAGCAAGGAGTTATAAAGCATGGCTAAATCAATAGACCAGTTATGGAGTGAATTACAGCAGATTCAATTTGATGAATCTAATTCCTTACCATGCGAATTCCATATCTGGAATAAAGGTACATATCGCTATCAGATCCTAGATTGGTTTGAAGCAAATTCTGAAAATGGCGTATTAAGCTTGCAAGGCAAAACCCATAAAACATTATGGGAAGAGTTTGGCAACACCCCGATAAACAATGATGATGAAATCGAAGAAGACTTTCATCTATGGGGCAAAGGTACAGACCGCTTCATTATCTGGCACTGGTTTGATGATCAATTAGAACACGGTGTAATTAGCTTAATTGAGAAAGGAGTTGCGTAATGGGATTATTTACTTGCCCTCACTGTAATAGTGATATTGATACTAACGATAAAAAGTCTGGCCATCAGGTGAATGATGTAATTCAAGAAACCTTTTGTTCTGTTGACTGCAGTATTGAATATCTGGTGCATAACTCACAAATGATTGCAGTAGATCAATACGGAAGTTTGCCATTAAGCAATGAAAACCTGAATGAATTCATTGAAGCATTTTCTAATGAGGGTGTTGAAGATGATGTGTTAGAACACATCAAAGCTGAACTTTGTTAAGTAATCGCGCACCTGCTCTAAACAACACTGACAATGGCATTTAAAAAAAGGGCTTAAATCATTTAAGCCCTTTTAATATTTATACGATAAGAAAACTTTCTAATGTTTTACCAGATTCAATCTCACGATTTAACCAGGATGGACGTTTACCACGACCGGCCCACACTTCTTTGTGGTTATTCGGGTTGCGATATTTAGGATCTGCTTTAACCACTGGCTTTTTATTTAATTTACGATTTTCGCCGTGCTCATTTAATTCAAGAATAGTTAAGCCTAATTCTTTTGCGATCTCAAACATTTTGAGATAACCGTCATCAAGTTTCTTATTCTCTACTACAACAATTTGGTTTTGTGCCTTTTTAATTAGGTCTTCTAACTGGTCTTTACTTAGGTTTTCAACTTCCATAACTAATCTCGAAAATTTGGATATATCAAATATACACCAGTGCGTTTTGTTTACAACCGCATACGGTACTTTTAATTGATTAAAATATTCGACTTATTCCATGGCTATTCTAATTTTTAAGCATAAGTTATTCCCACTTTAAATCCATTAATCTAAAAATACATTCAACCTGTTAGGTAAATTAATATGCACAAGTATCTCATGATGAATCTTGCGATTAACGAAACATCAGCACTACCAATTGGTATCCGTATTTGTGATTTTAATATCGGCTTATATGCCTCTAAGAAAATTTCAGAAGTGCCAGCTTTAATGGCATTGGTTAATTACACCCTGTTTAAGTATTCAAGCTATGAGAGTGAAGAACTTGAAGACATTGAAACCTTATTAGAAGAACATGATTTTAAAACTCGCTATGACTCTTGGGAAATCAGCGGTGATTCTTTTTACGTTTTAGGTTTTAAAGAAATTACAAAAGACGAGTTTGAATTATTGCAAAAACTTGACCTGTTGACCGTGGTAGACGAATACAACTACCACCATAAACTTTTGTCGAATCATGGTGAGCATAAGTTTGACGAATATTTCAAAAACTTTAACGAGTCTAAAGAGCAAGAAATCTTGAAGCAGTTTAAAGACATTGCATTCAACCTAAAAAGTGATGCCCCTTTAAACTCGACATTTGCTCAAGACGTTATAGAGTTGCTGACTACCTACAAGTTTGGTACAGCTTTAGAACCTATCGACAGCACTCACAGCGATACAAGAAACCGTTTCTACTTTAGCCATACGCTTGAGGGTGACTTCGCATCTGGAGCTATTCAGGTCATTATTTCAAATTACAAAGAAACTGGCGTCAAAAACCCTTATTCAGTGATTGAGCCTTTAAATCTTGAAATTATGCTTGAAGATGAACAATGTTTTGATGATGAATATGCAAATCTCGTTGTTGAATGCGAGTATGTGTTTAATCTTATTAAGACCGACTTATACACCAACACTTTTGAATAAACCAAGCCTTTAAGAGAGAAATCTCTTAAAGTTGCGCTTAAAAACGTAAACGATGTTTTTTTAATTGATTAAAAAAGGTTTTGAATTTTTAGCGCTGCAATGGCGCTCGTCATTATTAATTCTTTCTGGATGCTTAAATAAGTATTTTTTAAAAAAACTTTATCCGTTCATATTCTTAATATAATGAAACCAAATCAAGCAAATAGCTTAAAACTTGGAGAAAGCTCATGAATTTAAACCCTAATTTTTGCCCGATCGATTTTAACGAAGTTTACGGCAGTACTGACAATTTACCTTTGTTCTTGGTTAAAGCGTCACGCCAGGATTCTAACGATGACGAGCATAGTGAGTATTTCTTCATTCGAGCACCTCATGAGCACCGTTTAGCTTTCTTCCTTGCTCACATGTTCAAATCACATGTAGATAATGCCCTTTTGACCTTGGAAAACTTGGCTGAAGAAAATTATCAAAATATCCCTGAATTGGAAGAGTTGATGTCTTCATATGGTGTGATTGATGGCGTTGGCGTGGATACACTTTTTGATTTCCGCGCTAAGGAACTCACACTTGATAAAGCGCTGGAGCTAGTCGAATTCATTGAAATTAACCCACTCAATACTGATATTGTGGGCTCACTATTCTTGGAGGCACTTTAATGAATAGTAGCTTTATCTTAATTAATGAAGCTATGGCGCCTATTCGTAAGAATACGGCGCTTTTGGAAACCCTGTTATCTATGATCAGTACTGCAGATCAAGACCACGGCGACCAAAGCCCAAGCTTTCACATTAATATCCATGCTGGCATTGAATTGCCTAATCATGAAATTGCATATACCACTTTAAAAGGTTTTGCAGAGCTGACCGAAGATCATAATCTTTGTATCTATATGAATCCTGAGCTGTCAGAAAATGGCTTTATGTTGCTATCCACTCAAAACGTGGTACCTGATTGCTATGACAATTCTATCTTTGTAGATCTGTCGAATCAGTTATGCAGTTTCTTCAATCAAGAAGTACAGCAGTTAAACGATCAAGCGCAAAAGGCGTTAAAGCTGTTGTTACAGCATAAAATCAATGGAACAGCGATTCGCACGTTCAACCCTGAACAATTGCAGATCTTACAGAAAATCGCTGCATTAGATAGCTTCATGCTCGATGACCAGCGCGATTGGTTTTACTTTTCCGAAGTGACCATTGATAACGCCTATAAAGACATGAAAAAAGGTTTAGAACTGTTGGTTCTCAACGAAGATATTAAGGATGCACTTAAACAGCTACTTGATGCAAACAACATGGAGTTTTGTGATTTACCAATACTCGTGGTTTTGTATCCCCTACTGGTTAAGTCTGAAGAAAATAACGAACTGGTACAGGCTTGCTTAAGTCATCTCATTGGCAACAACTTAATCAATGAGCCGTTTATTGCTGGTGTACAACTTGAAGCTGGTGCATTTAATAGCGAAATGAACACCTATACTTTATTGCCACACATGAAAGCAGTAAAAGAATTGCTGATAGATATTGAAGCAGATCTCACAAAAGTTTAACCGTTTTACTTGAGCTCATTGCTCAAAACCTTGGAGTTGTTATGGATACTATTGTTCGCGTTAAATCAGTTGGTGTTTTAGGTCTATCATCTAAAATCACGACATTTGTAATCGACATCGAGCTTGATGGCGGTAAATTAAAAATTGAAGATCAATTGCTTCATTTTAAGAATACTTTACGTACAAGCTATCGAGAATATGATGAAAGTTTAGCGATCGTAAACAATAAGGCTATACTTTCCAATTTAGACAATGCAGTAAAACCAAACGAATTGCATGCTTTAGTTGATGATTATATCGACTCAGTTTGGGTAACAGATGCCAATAAAAACACCACTCAACAGCGCCGTGCGTCACTTGGTATGCACAATCCAACGATAAAAGACAAAGGTGTTTTGAAAGAAGCCCTTTTAAGTGAAGTGAAGTTAGCCTACAAAAACTATATCAATCAGAACGTAGAAGCCTGATCAGATCGGAAGTATGTTGCGACCAGCATACTTCTTTTTTTTTGAACCTTAGCCTAGAATCATCCAATATCATCGCTTCATACCAAGAAAATCATGCCATATCTCATATATTTAATGTTCCTTGCGTTTGCAAGCGCCGTAATTTTAGTGAAAAAGGCTTATGGTCTTAACATCCAATTATTTGCAATGGGGATTGTCATCATCATTGGACAATTGGCAATTTTTTGTTTTATCAACGCAGCGATTAACATCAACAATGAAAAACAACATCGCAATGCCGTCAAAACCTTGCACTATGGCGCTTCATTTTCATTAATTGTGGTCACTACACAGGTCTATTTATATAAGTATGTGTTGCACAAACAGGAATATTTGACCATGGCAATTTACTTTTTAGGAACGTGGTTTGCAATCACCCTTTTAGACTCAGTGTTTAAGTTGATCAAAGTTGGTATTTTTAATAGCAAGAAAGACAGTGCTGAAGTTGTGAACTCAACGCGTAAAGTGACGGTAATTACATTAGCGATCTGTATGTTTGGGTATTACTTATTTAGCAAATATGCATTAAACATTAACGTACTAAACTAGACATCTTGTAAGGAAAACCGCACCTAATACACAAGCGCAATAACCAGCAAAAAAGAACATCCTTTTAATTATTGCGCTAATCTTTTCCGTCACAGCACTGTTATAAACAAAAAACACAATCATAAACATTAAACCGATCGTGCAGGCGAATAAGGTAAAACCAATTAAATAAGTAAAAGCAAAGTCAAAGTTTAATACCACTGGAAAACCAATAGATACAGCCATTAAAGCTATTGTACTTGATGCATTCATATCTTAAAGCCCATCTAGCAACTGGCTTAATCGTAGCGATAAATAAGGTTTAAAACTGAAACTTTATGATTGAGATTGGTCAATGCACATTACCAAAATGTGCTTGGTATATACCAGAAAGCAAAGAACCAGACGCAAAACGCCTGGCTCTTTAAAATTGAAAGGTGAATAAAAAAACACAAAACACTTGAACGCATTTCTTATTCAAGGTCAGTTTAATTAGATTTTTTGCCCTTGTCTATGTAATGTAAAAGTGGACAGCATTAAAACAATCTATATTTTTTGAAAAAAGTTTTAAAAATGTACAGTGAAATATAATGAATGTATGAGCTCAATGCTTACCATTTGGAGAAATTATATGAACTTTGAAATCTTATCTAAAACAAAAGTTGTCGGTCTACAAGAAGATTCTCTCACCTCTTTTCAAAATTTTATGTTAGAAAATATTGCATGGGATAGCCAAGTCCGTGCTGATTATTACCAGTCAAATAAGAATACTGTACTGCTGGAGCTACCAGTACGTTTACGCCGTGACATTCAAATCGAAAACATCAACGGCGCTTTAGATGCACAAGTTAATTTTGAGCTGATCTACAAGCAAGACCAAGGCAAGTTGGTATCTTCATTGGTCGTTGATACGCAGTACTTGTTATGTATAGATGATCAGGATATTGATCTTTGGTCAATCGACAGCGAACTCAGTTTCTTACAAGAAGCTGACCGCAATCACCTTAAGAAGCTTATGCGTCATTGCGATGATCGTTTCCATGCGTGGATGCGCGAGATTAAGTCTTACTTCAATCGTTTGACAGTACAGCCGTTGCATCTTGATATGCAGATCAAAATACGCAAGATCGTAGGCTATACAGCGGTGCTACCTAAGACCTTTCCATAAGGTTTTAGGTGTCAGTATAAAAACAAATAGACCGCAATTAAGCGGTCTATTTGTTTTTGCCTAAAACGGCGTTAACAGATCTATGTAATATTTAGCCCTTAAAACTATTGGCAAGTATCTGAATAACGCTCAGCACTTCCAAAGAATGATTTACCCTGATTGTCCACGATGTCTACATACAGATCTGGTTTAACTGGAGCATTGGCGAATACAGAGCAATAAAACGGATGAATCTTTTCATTCACAAAGCGGTTTAAAGAGTCAGTTTCATCAGAAGAGTATTTATCTGCAGTTTTGCTAGACATCTGAACGTTCATATTAAAGTGTTTTGAATACTTCACTTTTTTAAGTACCGCACCAGTTTCAATCTGGTACGGTGTTTTAGTGTTAAGTAAACGCTCAACTTTACGTTTGTTTTCAGCAGTAGGAGAAAGCGCAACAGCAGATTTTAAGCTGTTTGTATTCAGGTTATTTAAAGAACTATTAGCTAAAACAGCGCACGACATAGACACTGAGATTATTGCAACTGCAGATAGTTTTAGTGTTTTGAATACGTTCATGTTTAACGACTTTCCTGTATATACTTAAATTATATACTTAATATACGATATTTGATTTTTTTGGAATTTTAATCTTATTTGATTTTGTTAATCGGTATATACCAATAAGATTGTTTATACGCAATTTAGCAAGAATCGCCCCCTTGTTTGGGGTTACAATTATTGTAATTTACAGATTGTTGATACAGGAAACCGATATGTCTGAAGAAGTAAAATACGAAGACCGTGTACGTGCTGCATACCGTTCTGCTCAAGGCAATGTAGCTCAAGAGTTCTCCCCTCACATTGTTAAAGCATGTGAAGCATCATCAAACGCACGTATGGAGCGCTTAGCAACTGGTCAAACAACATTTGACGAGGAAGAAGCTGCATTGATGAAGAAATGGAATGCACTTAAAAACAAAGCCTAATCATCGCGAATACAACCTAATCTAGCTTACAGCGGATTACCAAACCCAATCACTCATAAGTAGAACAATATGGACGATAAACTTGAGTTTTATTTAGATGCGAAAGACATCTTATCTCAACCTACCAGTTGCCAAGCGCAAGGCGACTATAAAAAGGCACTGGAAAAAGAAATCACGGAACATCGAATAGCGAAAATGGAAATTTCGCCGTTACGTGGCAATTACGATCTCGACCACCTCTCTAAAATCCATGAAAAAATCTTTGAGCATATTTACGATTGGGCTGGAGAAGTGCGTCTGGACGACATTTCTAAACGTGCGATCGACCCGAACGGTAATTATGAAATCGGTCATTTCCTAGATAAAAACCTGATCCCTGATGAACTGAATAAGTTCTCACAGGCGGTTAAAGAAAAAGACCACCTGAAAGGTTTGGACAAAGACCAGTTTGTGCAAGAGTTCACTCAGCTTTATGCCAAGTTAAATGAAGCTCACCCTTTTGAAGAGGGTAACGGTCGCGCTGCAAAACTGATGATGAACCAGCTGGCGAATGATGCTGGTTACACCATGGTATATAGCAAGGTCGCCGTATCAGATTGGAACTATGCGTTTAAACGTTCACTGACAGATCAAGAGCTTTATGTCGGTGAAAACTATGAAAACCTAGAACCGATGGAACAAGACCTCTCTTACCTTTTAAAAGTCATGGACAGTATCATTGAACCATACGATCTAGTCCTGAAGCTTGAAAATACGGAAGAACAAGAGCAAGAACAGGAAAATGACCAGGATAAATCAAATGATGATGATTCACCGAGTTACGGATAATTAGATTAATCCGTATACGATGGCTTTTAATTGATTAAAAGATTCTTGAAAAAAGAATCTTTTTTTTTTGAGAAAAATTTCTAATGAAGTGACTCAGATTAAAATAAAACCTTAGGAAAATATTGTCCGAAACTTGGAGATGAATAATGAATAACGCAGCACATCAATTTGCAAATAAAGTGGTCGCTCAATACCAATTTACAAACGGAAGTGATTCAAGTCTGAATCATTTAATTATCGGCAACAGCACCGCAGAAATTATCGACACCTTAATTTATATGCTTTTCTCAAGCCATGCTGAAACCTATGACGATGGCGTTGTTTGGTTTAAATCAGTGGACGCAATTAATGTTGAGAAGTCTTACATTACTTACAACAGTCGAGAAAGCTGCATTTTTGCTTATTTTGTGTTTGATAAAAATCCATTAATGCTGAAAACAACCGCATTGCATATTGATAATGTTTGTTACTTTGGATGTGAAAGTGACACCACCAATAAAACCATCGAATTTTTAGAAAAATTCAAAGTTCGTGTATCCCTTGCTAAAGAGTGCCACAAGTTCAAATTCAATACTGAGCATCATGAAACCTTGATGCATGAAACCATTAAAACCTTAAAAACTATCTATGAAGAACATAACGACATGGATGCCGAAAAGTTATCTCAACACCATGACACAACTCATTTAGTTAACACATTTCTTGCTTAACCGTACACCATACAATAAACAAAACCCGAAAAAGGATATAACAATGCTATTAGGCGCTTTAAAACAATCTCTAAGCTCAGTCATCGACATGAACCGCTACACCGCCCTTTGCTCACATGTGGAGGGTGAAAACTTGCCGTTATGCGCTCAATTTCGTGTACTTAAATATATCTTTGGTGAGCATGGTCTAAGCGCACTTAAAAATTACAAAGAAGTTGAACACATTGACGAAGCCTTTTTGAAAAAACACTTCCTACGCATGATGAACTATGACTTTGAAGCAGTCATATACCTTGCTATGGTCGGCATGCGCGAACTTATCTTAGAAGCTGATGCTTTTGACCATGACGGCGAACAAAACGCCCAAAATGAGCTTAAACAAGCATTCCAATACGTTTCAGAAAATGACGTTCGTAATTTTGCTTATGTCACTCACATGGGCTATTCAGAAAAGTATTTCAACTGGAATATCATTCGCCACCAGTCTAAAGATGAAGCGGATAATCCCCTCACCTTTTGGTTATTTAAGAATGCAATGTATTCACTATTTTTCAACTTAGCCAATCGGAAATAATGCCCCAACTCATTAAGAGTATTTAAGTCCGAACTTAAGTACTCTTTTTTTTGCATTAGAAAAATAGACCGGTATATACGCCGTCTAAGCATGGCTTAAAACGTATACGATGATTTTAATTGATTAAAAATATTTCAAATATCCATTACGTGTTTTAGGTCGGTTAATCAATTCCAATAAAGTTATTCATTAGTATTTTTTAAATAAAATGGCTCTATCGAAAGCAATTGCTTAAAACTTGGAGTCCTGTAATGAATCAACTTGATAAGCTAAATCATTTAAAAAATATCATCAAGCAAGTACCACATGAGCGTTTTGATCTGGATTTATGGCGCACGATCCCTGGTACCGACAATATGACTTTTGCTCAACTTATAAATAGTGATGCTAATTGTTGCGTCATAGGTTGGGCGACAGCTGATGAAACATTTAAAAGACTTAACTTCATGATGTTAGACGGCGTTCCCCTTTATGCACCATTCCGTGCGAATACTGGTGAACCATTCACTTATGAAGAACTCAAAACAAATGTTGTTTATCGCGGTTCTGAAGCAGTACGTGAGTTTTTTGGACTCAATTATGAAGATGTCGATCATATTATTTTTGAGAGCAACTACGCTTTTGAAGACCCAATCAAAGACGAGATTATTGATCATATCAACCATGTTATTGATCGTGTAAACATCCGTCCACAAGACCTTGACCATTTGTTATCTAGCTCAATTGTTGCACTGGATAAAGAAGTCCGTGAGTTCACTTTAAATGATGATGAAGTCCGTGAAATATCTGTTGTGGTTGATTGCTTCAATAAGTTTTTCCCCGATGGTGCTTATCTTGAGTTTATTGCTACGGTCAACGTACCAGGTGATTGTGATCCACTGGAATACATCGCCAGCAATTACAACATTAAAGAGCCATTAGCTTTCGTTCCTAAGCCGAATGAAGCATTAGAAGAATATCTGGAAACATACCCGATCGAATATCTCATGCATAACTGGCAAGAGGATTTCATTTCGCCGTATGACGAAATCATTAATCAACGTTTAACGCACATCGCATTGCAAAATTTAAATAACGCAAAAGCAGTTCAATAAGGAAACCTACCCATGACAATTGAAAATCCGCAACTCGTCAGTGCCATCAACGAACTTGGCTTTTACTTGCCACAGCAAGTACAACAGATACCGAACACCACAGAAGCCGGGTTTCGTGTGTATGTGATCGATACAGCAAAACATACCAACATCGAGGCACTAATTAGTGCTATTGAGAATGTCAGTATCACTTCACAGCCCTTTTATTTTCAAGATGATTACGACATGGGCGTGTTTTTTGAGGGATTTAGTTTCTTCTTGCCTATGCTCATTACACAAGACAGTGATGCACCTTTACCACTGTTCTTAATTCAACTGGATTTGTAAGTCCAACAGCGGTACGTGCGCCAGTATGTACCGCTACCCCTTTTGGCACACCGCCTAAAACTTGGAGCAGATATGAACAAAGCAACGACCGTTGAGCGTTTAGAAAAGCTGATTGAGCTAGTGATCGAGGTCATTCCTGATGAAAGCTTTGATTTCGACATTTGGCGTGATTATGACGCAAGCCATACAGAACAACACACCGATTTCTTTTCAGGTTTCACCACTGAAGAATTGTTAGATAAAAATATTGTAGGATGCCTGATTGGTTGGGCTACGTCTGTCGAGTATTTCCAAAATCTAGGTTTCAATTTTCATGGTTCTGTTGGGCCAATCTTCATGTATGAAAAAATACTCAGCAATGAAGAGCTAAAAGATGCGCCTGTTGTCACTGTACCAGTCGTTTACCAGTGGAAAGCAGTACGTGAGTTTTTTGGCATCACTCAGGAAGATGCTTTGGTGATGTTTAGCTATGACAATTACGACCAGGCCAAAATTGATAAGGACACAATGATTCGATTTATTGAACGCATCATCCAAAAATATAAGTAACCACCGAAACGGCGCAATGCCGTTTTGCTAGACGTTATAACCGCTTACGATGATTTTAATTGGTTAAAATATTTTCAATATTTTTAAATTTTGAGAAAAGTTTTTCCCCTGGTACACCCCTCTATACTTAATCCATAGCAAGCAAGGCACAAAGCCTTAAATCTGGAGTAAGTCGAATGAATACAGCGCATAAGTACGATGATCAAGTCATCATCCCAACAATAGCCGGGCAACTGGAGTTGCTGTCTGGTACCGATCTAAACAAAGAACTGGCTGAGCATGTTTTTCATGAAGCACCAGACATCGATCTAAGTATCTATGACATTTTTATTGTCTGCTTAAGTGGCGGTAAGGATTCGATTGCAGCGTATTTGCGCTTACTGGAGGCTGGAGTAGATAAAAGCAAAATTGAGCTTTGGCACCACAAAATTGATGAAGAAAACCAGCCGTTCATGGATTGGGTGTTCATGGAAAACTATACCAAAGCATTCGCTCAGGCATTCGACACACCATTGTACTTCAGTTGGCTCGAGGGCGGTTTCCTTGGCGAAATGCTCAAAGAAAACAGCTACTCAAAACCCCACTTCGTAGAAACACCAGAGGGCTTAATTAAGCTTGAACGCGACAACAACCGCAGTAAACCAGGCACACGCTTGAAGTTCCCACAACAAGCAGCCAGCCTCATGACGCGCTGGTGTTCTTCAGCGTTAAAGATCGATGTCGGACGCAGAGCATTGAACAACCAAGAACGCTTTGACGGCAAGAACATTTGTTTTATCACTGGTGAACGCCGTGAAGAGTCACCAAACCGCAGTAAGTACAACCAGCTAGAACCGCACCCATGCGACCGTAGAAGCGGTAAGAAAGCAAGACGCGTTGACTGGTGGAAGAACGTGCTTCACTTCACTGAAGAGCAAGTATGGGCGTTACTGGAGAAGTACAAGGTTACGCCACCAGTGCCATATCGCTTAGGTTGGGGCCGTAGCTCATGCATGACCTGTATCTTCAACAGTCCTAAAATCTGGTCAACCATCAGCACCTACTACCCTGAACGCGCTCAGCTGATCGCTGGTTATGAACAAAAGTTTGACTGTACGATCAGTCGCTCAAAGCTCGATGTCGTCAGTCTGAGCAATGGCATTGAGCCATTCGACATTCAGGATATGGAAGCACTGGTACAGTCCAAAATTGAAAGTTATTACCTACCAGTGTTCACGGATAACTGGACGGTTCCACCAGGCGCATTCAACAAGGAGGGTTGTGGATCGCTGTAAATTAGGGTGCCATTTGGCACCTTTTTAGGATGAAAACCGCAAGCGATGTTTTTTAATTGATTAAAAATGGTTTGGAATAATTTTGTTTTTGAATAAGTTTTTGACACCACCTGTCAGCATAAAATGATTTTAAACCAATCAATATGAGATGATGTTTATGACAACTTTAAACGAAACAATGCAAAAGTTCTGTAAAGCTAAGGCAATGATGACCTATTTAATGTCTGATGATCCTATCATTGATGAATCTGTCAGCCGTTACGAAAATTGGGCATTGGCTTATGACCTTTTTGTGAGTATTGGGCATCTGGATCTAGAACAAGTTGAGCAGATCTGGAATGAAAAAACCCATACCAATTTTGTGCTTTGGGGTGTAGTTGGTGAATGTTCAATAGAAGAAATTGTATCGTATGTGACAGAAGAATATGACGCTCAAGCTGTCACACTGGCGCAGATTAATGAATTACAAGACGGTAAAACACTGGCAGAAATCTAAAATCAACCTAAGGAATGAGTTATTAATTAAGTATTAATAGCTCATTTTTTATTGTCTGAAACTATACAACTACCACCTTGAATTATTTTCACAAGCATCGCCATCGCCGTCACCATCCATCATGGTATCTGGGCAGTTTTTCACAAACCAATCAGCTTCTTCTTTAGATCGCATTTGAGAGCAATGCTTACGACCATCGCACTTATAGGCTACTGGCTTTTGATATATAGCATTTGTAGTTTGATTATCTTTATATAGATATTTCTTTAATTGAATGCTACCTAGATATGCCACCCCAATAGCTATGCTAATAAAAATTATCCATAGATATAGTGGCAATGATTTTTGCTTGTCATGCGTTTGTTCATGGTCGGAATAGTAAACATGGATTGCCCTATTTTTATTTTCTTTTTTAACTACCTCGAAATAGACCTCTCGACCTACTATTGGCTGTTCGCCTTTCTGAAAATCCTTAATATGGAAAAATACATCACCAAAATTACTCGTAGATATAAAACCAAAACCACGCTCATTATTATATTTTTTAATTGTTCCTGTTAGTACCACCTAAAACCCCAAATATATATTAAAAGCTATATTAATTATATTTGTTAAACCTAAATAAATACTATCTTTTTTTTAAAAAATAGTTTTAAGGTTTATGGATTTATTATAATTAAAACATCAAAAGCAATTGCTTAAAACATGGAGTAGCTATTATGAATAATTTTTTCGCTGGTGCTGAAGTCATCACTGTTTTTTCTTTACAAGACGCTTTAGAAGAGGGCGTGATTCTTTGCCTTAGCGATAAAGAAGAACATGCCAAAGATTGCAAACAGTTCTATAAGTTCCCTGTTTATATTACAAGCAACTTGTATAACAAGCACCTGACAGCTGCAAAAGCAATTTTTCCGAATGGTACGGAAGCTGATGCTGAAAAAATCAATGATTTAATGGGATATACCATCTTTGATATGTTGAACATGAGCGTTCGTGGTTCAGTTGCACTTAATGACCAAAGCGTTAAGTTTAAATATGCTCTACAAGATACACCGCATACCTTTTCTGACACCTTAATCACCAATATTGCTACGGTTGGGCCTGGTGTGAATGGTGAGCCTATCATTACTTTTATGATGCCTGAAGACCAATAAACACAACACCTAGCATTGACCAAACAATGCTAGGTTTTTTTGAGATCCGAACGTTCATTGAGAGGTATAAAAAATTCAAATGGCGACTATGAAAATTGACAACCCTGACTTATTCGGCTTTGCAAATATGCAAGAAATAGAACAACAAAGAGAAAAAAACGAATTAAAACGTATAGAAACGATGAAGCTTGTCCGTTGTGACTGGTTTATCGCCGTGACATCTACTGGAGAGCTGTTTAAGTACAGTGAAAAAGTACCAGCAAAATATAAGGCGTTTAAAGGCATTAAATTATTCAAGTGCTGGAATGAAGCTACCGCGGATCTCGTGTTAAATGCCGTAAAAGGCGCAATCAAGCGTGATCATTACGAAGTGCCAGACGTTAAAAAAAGCAAAAAGCTTGCTGTTGATAGTTGGGTAAGAAACATTGATCTAAAGTTTCTACATTTGCCAGTCGGTCAACTCACCAACCTATACAGGGAACATCAGGAGCGTTTAAGACTGAAGCGTGAAAAAGCCAGACTTAAAGAAAATGAAAACACGTATGACGTAGAACCGCACTAATCACACCCACCAGGAATAAGCACCCATAGCTTATTCCTTTCATAAGATGATGGCCGTAAACGGTGTTTTTAATTGATTAAAAATAACTTGAAACCATGAGCCTATCAGCCGTAATACTTTTACTGAAAAGTTATACAGGCCACATGCACCGATATAATGAATACATCAAAGCTCATTGCTTAAAACTTGGAGATACGACAATGCAACTACAAAAATTTAATACTGGTACTGCTAATGTGCGCCACTTGCTACAAAGCTTCACCCAAGCGTATGACGGTTTACCAAGTTGCGTCATCAATGTGATTGGCGTAGCAACCAAAGCAGATCCGCAGTTTATTTTTAACATTGAACTGGATGTCATTTTATTTCACCAACACAAGTCACAAGCCTACTGCATTGAAGTCAATGCACCGTTACAGGTTCAAGCCATCGCAGACGCTCACGAATCATTTAGATTCAGTCCTGATGATTCTCATGCATTGATTGAGGGCGAAGTCATGGATGTGGCGATAAATTTACAACGCCAAGCCATTAATGACATGATTCAATATGATTTGCTGTCAGATGCAGAACTGGAAAAGTTCAATACATGGAATAAAGGTTTCGCCAGTGCATTACTGACAGAATGTTTTGAAGATGTCGCAGATTTTAATGCGCTGCATAGCTCACATTTTATGGCGAACACTGTTTATTTAAGACTGATTGAGTACTTTAAAAACAACCTGTCATAAGAAACCATTAAACAAATAGAGGGAGATCCAATAAAGGTCTACCCTCTTTTTTTTATGCCATTAGATTTAATGACGTATACGATGTTTTTTAATTGATTAAAAAATATTGAAATTTTTCATTGCCAGTTCCATAAGTAATTTGAGAAAAGTTTTTAAGGGATATTTCACAAATATAATTAATTCATACCTAAGCAATTGCTTAAAACTTGGAGTTGAAGATATGAAAAGAGAGGTGGTCCCACTTGTTTG